>DASRZD010000666.1:0-7592 GCA_035686805.1 Armatimonadota bacterium | reverse complement strand
TCGTCCCCTCCGTGTTCTCAGGGCAACCGATGGCCGAACCCTTGTATTGTGTGTTCTCCACCAGGACAGGGAATGCATGCCAAGATAATAGCTATACTCTTTCCGACTCCGTGCCTCCGTGTTTCAAAGCTTCACCCAGCTCCCATCGAGGGCGCGGGACTTGTCCGCTGACTCCAGGACCGCCACCAACTCCATGGCGAGTTCGCCGGGAAAGCCGCCCGTGCCTTCCTTGAAGAACTGGACAACGTGCCTCATGAGGTTCGCGTAGAACCCATCATAGTCACGGATGGTCGTCTGGAGGAACTTCTCGTGGCTCAGGCGAATCCCCAGCACCCAGGGGAACGCCTCCCACATATTATCCGACCAGCGAACCGTGACGAATCCCACCCGCCCGTTGCCGTAGTCGAGGGTCACCATTCGGCTGGAGTCCGTGCCTGTGTCGGCGAGGCGCTTGATCCCCGGGCCCATGATCCTCAGGACCATGGAAAGGGTGTGCAGGCCGTAGTTCTTCCACTCGCCCATGCCGGTCGCCCAGACCTCCGACGGAGTCTTGGTGATCTCCGGCAGCATGTCTTCCAGCTCGACCGCGAATGCCAGTGCCGAACTTGAGGTTATCGGCGTATTATGTCTTTTCGCCAGCTTGACGATCTCCTTCGCATCCCTGAGGTTGAATGCCAGCGCCTTGTCAATCGCGGTCGGCTTGCCGAATGGCAGCACCTCCCGGCAGAGCTTCAGGTGATCGTCAATATTGTCCGGCGCAAGAATGATGATTGCATCCGACTGCTCGGCGACCTCCTTCGCGCTCTCAAGGCGAGGAACGAGGTTTTTCGCACACCAATCGTCCCCGACGGGATCGGATTCCCATGCGCCAGTCACCTCGGCCCCCAGGTCCTTGAGCGGCCCTCGCAGGAGCGCAAGGAACTTGTCAGCATGGTAGTTGTTCAGGTGATGGTCCACAAACCCGATTCGCACGGTATCCCTCCTGCCCAGCATTCCAACACTCCTATACTCCATCACTCCCTCTAGCTTTTCCTGCTAACCTCCGATAATAGACTTGTGCCGGTAATATTGCCGGGTCTCATGGAGGATACCCATGTCCGTTCGAACAGTCCTGATATCATGTGCGGGGACTAACTCCCGGTTCGGCCTGAACATGCCGAGATGCCTTGCGCCTGTCGAGGGCAGGCCGCTCATCCAATGGCAGTTCGATCACTTGCAGGACTTCGAGGACGTGATTGTAGTCGTAGGCTGCCAGGCGTCTGAGATCATGCGGACAGTGCTGGAGAAGCGCCCGGACGCCGTCTTCGCGGTCAATCACGATCCTCAGAAAGCCAACCTCCTCGAGGCGATGGCGATGGGCGTCAACTTCCTTCGCGAGCCGTTCATCTACATTGATGGCAATACGCTGGTCAGCTCGACTGCAATCCAGACCATGGCGGATGCGCCCTGCCCCTCGATAGGTATCAGGCGCACGTACTCCGGGAATCCGGTGGCTGTGATGCTGGGCACGGGCAATCACGAAGGTGAGGTCATCGGCTTCACGCTTGAGCCTCAGGAGTACGAGTGGATCGGCCTCGCGAAGCTCGATCCCCAGCACATCAAGGGCGCGCCCGAAGTCGAGTGCGTCTACCAAGCCATCGAGCGCTTCCTCCCAATCACCGCAGTCGAAGTAGACTCCGCCGAGGTCCAGCCCATCCCTCAATCTGAACATATCCGCCTGGCAGGGTAGTGTTCCTCCGTGTCCTCCGTGCCTCTGTGGTGAAGGAATCCCTGTGTGAGATGGCGAACATACATTCGCTATGGACTTCACGGCTTTTCCCGAAGGGATAAGAGCTTCCCGGTATCTCAGGGCCAAATCGTCTACGTCCACCAGATTCCCAGGCGGGAGGCGGAGTATGGCCTGCTCTCCGAGCCGCTGCCGAGGTCAGCTCCGCTCCGCCGAGTCCTTCCCCGTCCCCCAGGCCGAGGAATTACGCATGACAGGCTAAGGTTCAGGGAAATTCCACAGTAGAGGAATCCTTCGCGCCGTGCCGAATAGGGAGTCGGAGGTGCGCCTTATGCCCAAAAGCGTCGGCGAACTCGTCGTCCGGCAGGTTCGAAGGTCGGACCTTTCCCGCGAGCGGAAGGTCAAGATTGGCGAACGGCATGTGAACCCGGTCATCACCATCTCGCGAAGCATGGGGAGTGGAGGACGGATAGTCGCACGGCAACTCGCCGACGACCTCGGGTTCAGCTTCTGGGACCATGAACTCCTGGATGCCATCGCCAAAGAAGCGGCAATCCCCCCGGAAGTCGTCGAGATGTTCGACGAGAAGAAGGTCTCCGATATCTCGATTCTGTTGCGCGCGGCGCTGGGAGATCACGTGCTCGAGAAGTTCCTCTACCTCCGGCATCTCGCCCGAACCGTGTCCGCAATCGCAAGCGTAGGCAATGCCGTCATCCTCGGTCGGGGTGTGAACTTCCTGCTGCCGAACGCCCTCAACGTCCGGATTGACGCCTCGCTGGAGAAGCGGATCGAGAACATGATGCGCTATGAGGCCTGCAGCCGAGAGGCGGCCCTGGCGAAGATCAGAAAGTCGGACCGGGTACGCCGGCAGTTCCTGCTGAGCATCTTCGGCCGTGAGAAAGTGGACGGCTTCCACTACGACCTCTCGATCTGGATGGAGAAGTTCACTCCCCCGGCAGCAGCTCAGGTGATCGAGACTGCGCTTAAGGCTTTTCGCCCGTAATCATGCAGAGGAATCCCCCTCCATTATGGCGAACATACATTCGCCATGGACTTCACTGCATTTCTCGAAGGTATTCGCGCATCTCGACACTATCAGGATCAGATCGTCTACGTCCACAAGATCCCCAGGAGGGATGCGGACTATGGGAAGCTGTCCGAGCCGCTGCCGGATGAGCTGATCTCGGCGCTCGCCTCAGTGGGCATCAGCGACCTCTATACTCACCAGGTCAGCGCAATCGAGGCGGTCTGCTCAGGTAAGAACATCGTCGTCGTGACCTCAACCGCCAGCGGAAAGACGCTCTGCTACAACCTGCCAGTCCTCAAGAGTCTCTTGAAACAAGGAGGCACCCCGACGGATCGGGGCAGGCTGGAGGGCACGGAGAAAAGCACTGCTTTTTACCTTTTTCCCACCAAAGCCCTGGCGCAGGATCAGCTAAGGGGATTGAGGAGGTACGCCGACCTGGAGCCCTCGCTCGCACGGGTGATGAGGGCCGGCACGTATGACGGGGACACGCCCCCGAACACCCGCCGCAAGCTTCGGGACGAGGCGAGCATCATCCTCACGAACCCCGACATGCTCCATCAGGGCATTCTCCCATATCACACGCGCTGGGCACGCTTCTTCAGCGCCCTGAAGTACGTCGTCATTGATGAGATCCATACCTACCGGGGGATCTTCGGCTCGAACGTCGCCAATGTCCTCCGCCGATTGGCTCGCATCTGCCGGCACTATGGCTCGAACCCTCAGTTCATCTGCTCCTCGGCGACCATCGCGAACCCGGTTGACCTCGCCCAGCGACTCACCGGCGTCCCCATGACCCTCATTGAAAACGATGGCTCTCCCCGAGGGGCGAAGCAGTTCGTCCTCTGGAATCCGCCCTGCATTGATGTCGGCAGCATGGAGCGCCGCAGCTCGAACGTCGAGGCCCAGCGCCTCATGGTGGACCTCATGGAAGCGGGCGTTCGGACGGTCACTTTCGGGCGTGCGAGGATCGTGGCCGAGCTGATGTACAAGTACGTCCGCGATGCCCTCAGGCCGCCGCTTGCGGAGAAGGTCCGCGCGTACCGGGGCGGATACTTGCCCGAGGAGCGCCGCGAGATCGAGCGGCAGTTGTTCACCGGCGAGCTGATCGGCATCACCAGCACGAATGCCCTCGAACTCGGAATTGACATCGGCGGGCTGGACGCGGCAATCATCGTCGGCTTCCCAGGGACGATTGCGAGCACCTGGCAGCAGGCGGGACGCGCCGGCCGCTCGGTAGATGAGTCGCTCGTCGTCTTCACGGCCTACAACGATCCCATTGACCAGTATCTCATGCGCCACCCGACTTACTTCTTCGGCCAATCGCCCGAGAACGCCATCGTTGACCCGGAGAACCCCTATATCCTCGCGCACCATCTTCGCTGCGCGGCCTTCGAGCTGCCGGTGAAGGAGAGGGACGGTCACTCGTTCGGCGGGAGCATGTCCGGCGTGGCGGGCGCGCTCGCGGAATCAGGCGACCTCAAGGAGATTGACGACACTTTCTACTGGGCCAAGACCGACTTCCCCGCCGCCGATGTCAATTTGAGAACGATCTCGGACAACACATTCACCATTGTGGACATCTCCGGCCCCCCAGAACCTAACACCGAAAACCCAACACCCTCGCCCGCAGGGCGTGTCATCGGCCAGGTAGATTCCATCAGCGCCCCGGAGCTGGTCTATCCCCAGGCGATCTACATGCACGACGCGGAGACCTACTTCGTCGAGGAGCTGGACATGCAGAACAAGGTGGCATACGTCCGCCCGGCCAACGTGGACTACTATACTCAGGCGATCCTCGATGCCAGCATCCGGATCAATGGTCAAATGGTCAATGGACCCTCGGCATCCAAACCATTAACCATTAACCATCAACCATCAACCATGCTGCACCTGGGTGCAGCCACAGTTACGTGGCAGACGACCGGTTTCAAGAAAATCAAGTTCTACTCGCTCGATAGCATCGGCTACGGCAAGGTGGACATCCCCCCGCAGCATCTGGAGACCATGTCATTCTGGACGATCCCATCGGCGGAAGTGCTCTCGCTCGTGAAGAACCCGGTCGAGGGGCTGATGGGCATTCGGAATCTCATGGTCCATGTGCTGCCGCTCTTCGCCATGTGTGACAAGATGGACATCGGCGGCATCGTGGACAGCTCGAACACCGGCTCGCCGACGATCTTCATCTACGACCGCTATACGGGCGGTCTGGGATTCGCCGAGAAAGGGTTCGAGATGGCGGACGAGGTCATGCGCGCATGCCTGGAGATGCTGGAGGAGTGCGAGTGCGAGGCCGGCTGCCCCTCATGCGTGGGAGTCCCAATCCTCCGCCCGCCGATCCACACCGATCCCGATATCTTCGGCGCATTCCCGATCCCGGATAAGGCGGCTGCACTCACAATGCTGAGGAAGATGCTCGGCTGACGGCAGGAGAGCGCCCGGTTCTGGGCGAAAGAGTAGATACCATGCTCGATCCCGAACTCCGGCGCAAGCTCTCGAAACTGAACATCGAACGCAGGCCTGATGAGCCTTCCCTCCTCCCTCCTCCCTCCTCCCTCCTCGCGCATCTGGAGGACGTTCTTCCCGGCCGAGTACACACCCATGAACGCGGCGAGTTGTATGTCTGCGAGCGCCGGGTTGATGTCTTGCCTGACGTCAGGCGATTGGATTGTGAGCCCTCGGAGGCCGTCTTTCTCGACATCGAGACCTGCGGCCTGGCGAATTGCCCGTTGTTCCTGATCGGCATTATGCGAGGGGATGGCTCGCTTGTGGAGCAGTTCTTCGCCCGGGACTACTCGGAGGAGGCGGCGCTGCTGGCCCATCTCGGCGAAGTCCTGTCTGGCTACCGGATGCTCATCACCTTCAACGGCAAGACGTTTGACGTCCCCTACATGCGCGACCGCATGGTCCTCCATCAGATCGAGCACGAGTTCGACCAGAAGCACTTCGATCTCCTGCCGCCCGCTCGGCGGCTTTGGAGGGATAAGCTCCCCGACTGCCGGCTTCAGACCCTGGAGGAGCATCTTTGTGGTCGGAGAAGGTACGGCGACACCCCCGGCCACCTGATTCCTCAGCTTTACCATGACTTCGTCCGAACCGGAAACGCCGCCCCGCTCGAGGGCGTCTTCCATCACAACGCGCTGGATATTGTCACGATGGCGGAACTACTGCCATACGTGATGAGTGATAAGTGATGAGTGACCGTTTGCTCCCATACCCCCACACTCCCACACGCCCATACACTGGGGTTTGAGCACTTGTGTTGAATCTGGTAGAATACTTGTGCAGTTACCCTTGTCATGAGGAGCGACAATGACTAAGCGTGAGCGATGTATGGCGGCCGTCGAGGGCCATGAGAGCGACCGGATACCGGTCGGCTTCTGGTATCATTTCCCGTTGGAGCACCCGTCGGGTGAGCCTCTTGCGGAAGCGGAATTGGGCTTTGCGAAGAAATACGACCCCGACTTCCTTAAGATCATGCACGACCTATGGCTCGATCTCCCGGACGGCCTGAAACTGATCGAGGACCCGGCTGATTGGCGGAAGCTCCGACCCCTTAACCCCCGCGAGGGCAACTTCGCCGAGCAGCTCAAGGCCCTGAAGCTGATTAGGAAGGGCCTCAAGGCCGACATGCCGGTCGTTGACACCGTCTTCGACCCCTACGCCGCCGCCAATAAGCTCTGCGGCAAGAAGATCATGGAGCATCTCCGAGCCGACCCCGAGTCCGTCAAGCAAGGGCTTCGGGCGATCACGGTCTCGCTCGCCGACTACTCGGCTGCCTGGATCGAGGAAGGCGGCGACGGCATCTTCTACGCCCTGGACGGCGCTCAGAAGAGCGTCATGACGAGGGACGAGTACCAGGAGATATTCCTGCCGCTAGATAAGATGGTCCTCAACTCGGCGGCGGAGAAGGGCACGTTCAACGTCCTGCACCTCCACGGTGAGGGGATCTACTTCGACATGTGCCACGACCTGCCGAACCACGTGCTCAATTGGAGCAGCCGGCTGACTTACCCAAGTCTTCGAGAGGCGAGGGGCATCCACCAGGGGTGCATCGCCAATGGGATCAACGAGATGGAGATCCTCGGCAAGACGGTTGAGGAGGTCCTCGACGAGGCCCGGAGGTCGATAGCAGAGGCGGGCACCCCCGGCTTCATCCTCACTCCCGGCTGCGCCGTCCCCACCGAGACCCCGGAGGAGAACCTGTTTGCGTTGAGGCAGGTAGTGGAGATGTAGTTTGACATTCGCTTTGGGCTTGCCCTAGAATAGAGGCATCACGCTTTGGGAGTTTTCATGGTTAGGAAATGGATGAGCAATCCGCTGATCTACTATCCGGTCTTGTGGTCGGAGAAGATATTTAAGAAGCCGATCTTCGGCTGCCACGAGTGCGGCCAATGCATGTTGAGCTATACCGCCCTCACCTGCCCCATGAACTGCCCGAAGCAAATCAGAAACGGCCCCTGCGGCGGTGTCCGCCCCGGCGGGAAGTGCGAAGTCTACCCCGAGCGAGCGTGCGTCTGGAACAAGATCTATGAGCGCGCGAAGAAGCTGAACCGCCTCTATCTGCTGGAGGAGAATCAGGCGTGCGTGGACTGGACCCTTGAGGGCACATCCGCCTGGATCAACGTCTTCCAGCGCAAGATCAAACCCCCTCGATGGCGCTAAGCTCCCTCCCCCTCCGAGGGGAGATGCCCATGCCCATCGGAAAATCTCAACCTACCGCCCTGTGACCGCCGCATTGCCTACGCCGGAATTGACGAACAGTCTCTCCGCTGTTACAATCGTGCATGAAAGCGAATAGGGGATAAAATGCACTGTTCGATCCATCAGGGGAGTCGAACG
>DASRZD010000665.1:0-6222 GCA_035686805.1 Armatimonadota bacterium | reverse complement strand
GATGGTCATCTTGCCGCTCGCTACCGCGCCGACTCCTTCCATCGTCTTGGTGAAGGAGATCTCTTCGCCCTTGTATGTGCCTGCGAGCATCGGCCCGCCGCTGATAAGGATGCTGGGGATATTCAGCCGGGCCGCCGCCATGAGCATGCCGGGGATGATCTTGTCGCAGTTCGGAATGAGCACCAGCGCGTCGAAGGCATGCGCCATCGCCATGGACTCGATCGAGTCGGCGATCAACTCGCGGCTGGCCAGGGAGTACTTCATGCCCTCGTGGCCCATCGCGATGCCATCGCAGATACCGATGACCCCGAATTCGATTGGAGTGCCGCCGGCAGTCCGGATGCCGGCCTTCACAGCCTCCGTGATTTTGTCCAGGTTCACGTGCCCGGGCACGATCTCGTTGAAGGAGTTCGCGACGCCGATGAACGGCCGCTCCTGCTCCTCCTTCGTGAGACCGCACGCGTTGAACAGCATCCTGTGCGGCGCTCGCTCAACGCCCTTCTTCACCACGTCACTTCTCATGAATAAAACCCCTTTACCACGGAGACACGGAGGGGAATCGGAATAACCCCTCTCAGTGTGCTCCAGTCCACCCAGTTAGCACCCTGGCATCCGATAGTACAGGATCTTCCATCGGCAACAGCGAGTTCACGGAGGCTTTCCCCGGAGTTTTCCTCTCCTCCGTGCCTCCGTGGTTCCAAGGTATTACCAAAACGCCCCTCATCCACGAAGGGACGAGAGGCCATGCTCGCGCGTTACCACCCTAATTGGCCCGCCTCATTCTCGAGGAGACCCGCTCTTCGGCGGGATAACGGTCGCCATCCGAGATAGCCTACTCTCTGCTATGATTTCAGCCCCTGGCTCCGAGGTGAGATTCGGCGGAAGCCCGCGCTGCCTCGCAGCCACCGGCAGCTCTCTGTAACGGCCCCATCCCGCCTACTATCCTCTTCACAGCCTTTGCAAAGGAAATTGTTCAGGTATCATAACACAACTTGGATTTTCACGTCAAGCATTTCTTGGCTTGAATAGTTTAGCAACGGAGCAAAGCCTGTCCCACCCGCCGCTCAAGCTTGACAGAAGCCCCCCTGACTCCTACAATTCACGCATGAATCAACCGAATTCCCCCGGTCGGGAGGAGAGCATCGTCAGCGAGTTATCGCAAGTCCTCCCCCGACTCCCAAAATACGCCAGACTCGTCTGGCTGCTCCTCAAAGACCCGTCACTTTCCGCAAAACAGCGAGCCGCGCTCATGGCGGCGGTCGGGTATTCCATCAGCCCCATAGACGCGTTCCCCGGCCAACTGGATGACCTGGTGATAGTACTCCTGACTGTCCGATGGATTCTCGGCTCGATCCCCAGGGAGAAGGCCGACGAGTATCTGTCCGGCGCAGGACTGACCGCAGAGATAGTGGAGGACGAGTTCCAGCTCGCGAAGCGATCCGCGAAGCGCATCCTGCGGCGTGTAAGGAAGACAGTGGGCCTGGCCGGGGTATTCATGTGGGCCTTCGGGAAGAGCCTCATGGGGCAGATAAAGGGCAAGTGATTGGACGATAGGTTCGCCGAAACCGGTAACCGAACACGCGACCGCATAGTGACCGACCATGTGTGGAAGACGGTCTGGTGGCTGGCCTGGCCCTCGGTCATCACCATGCTGCTCCAAACTGCGAACGGCATGATAGACATCGCGTTCGTGGGGAGGCTTGGCGCGGATGCCCTGACCGGGGTCGGCCTCGCCAGCCAGGTCATGATGATCCTCATGGCCATCAGCATGGCGGTCAGCGTCGGCACTACGGCGCTGGTGGCGAGGTTCATCGGCGCAAACCAGACTAAGGACGCCAAGGAGGCAGTCCGGCAGGCGATTGTTCTCTCGTTCGCCATATCCATCGTCTCAGGACTCCTCGCGTTCCTGGCGGGGCCGTGGCTGATTGCCGAAATGGGAGCTGAAGGGGCGGGCCTCACACAAGGCGTTCTCTACCTGAACATCCTCCTGCTCGGCATAATCCCCTACTACCTGATGTTCATCCTCACCGGCGTCTATCGCGGCATGGGCGACATGAGGACCCCGCTAATCGTCATGGCGGTGGTCACAGCCGTGAGTCTTGTCGGCGACTACGCGCTTATCCTGGGGATCGGGCCGTTTCCCAGGCTGGGGGTCGCCGGCGCGGGGATTGCGACCGCTATCTCGCGGTGCGTGGCGATGGTGATGTTCCTCAGCTATCTGCCGAAGTCGCACCTGGGAAAGGCATTGCGCGGATCATGGAGGCCGGTGTGGTCATGGCACAGGAGGATTCTGAATATCGGGAGTCCGGCAGCGGTTCAGGGATTGCTGAGGACAGCGGCGTCCATGACCTTCTTCGGCATACTGGGGAGGATCCCTGACTCGACCTATGGCATCGCGGCGTTGACGATAGGATTGCGGACCGAGGCGCTGGCATTCATGCCGGGGTTCGCCTTCAGCGTGGCGGCGACCTCCATGGTGGGGCAGAACCTTGGTGCTCGCAGGCCCGATCGAGCGGCAGCGGGGGCGTGGGCGGCTGCCTGGCAGGGCATGGGAGTGATGGGAGCGATGGGTCTGCTGTTCATCCTCTTCGCCCACCCTATCGCCTCGGTCTTCACGAATGACCGCAGTGTTCTCCCTCTGGCGGCCTCGTACTTGCAGATCAACGGGATCTCCGAGCCGTTTCTGGCGATGGCAATGATTCTTACGGGTGCGCTGCAAGGCGCGGGAGAGACCCGGCTTCCGACAGCGGCGACCATCGTGACCCAGTGGTTCATCCGCCTGCCGCTGTGCTACTACCTGACTCTGACTCTTGGACTCGGAGCACTGGGCGCATGGATCGCAATGTCCGGCTCCACCATCCTCGCGGGCCTTGCGACCCTCGCGGTATTCAAGCTCTCTCGTTGGCAAGAGATCGAAGTCTAGGGGGAATGGTCGGATGGTTGATGACTAATGCGGAATGGTCGGGACAAACACCAAAAGTATTGACATGGTGCTCGGCCTATGGTAGAATTCCTTGTGCCGAACCATGGGGATGTGGCGGAATGGCAGACGCGCTTGGTTGAGGGCCAAGTGAGCATAACGCTCGTGAGAGTTCAAATCTCTCCATCCCCACCATTCTGGAAGCTAGATCATAGTGGCTAGAGGGAAGAGAGGGATTTTCGGGTCTGCTCTTTCTTCTAGCAACTATCCTCTAGCCCCTAGGAAGGGCGATTGGCTCAGGGGGAGAGCGCTTCCTTCACACGGAAGAGGTCGTTGGTTCAAATCCAACATCGCCCACCATGCGGGAGTAGTTCAGTGGTAGAGCACCTGCTTCCCAAGCAGGTTGTCGCGGGTTCGAATCCCGTCTCCCGCTCCATTGAAAAGTACAAAGCAGGGAAGTACAAAGTATCAAGAGGCGGATTCCGGTCTTTGTACTTTGTACTCCGGCTCTTTGTTCTTGATTTGAGGCGACGTACCCAAGTGGTAAGGGAGAGGTCTGCAAAACCTTTATTCAGCGGTTCGAATCCGCTCGTCGCCTCCATTTTCATGTCTCCCGCGAAACTCGACTCACATTGACACCGAGCCTCTGCGCTTGCTAGAATCAGCCATGCTTGAGTTGGCGAAAATCCTCCGAGATATTGATAACCTTGGGCGCGAGCGTGCTGAGCTTTTCACGGGAATTGGATCCGAACTCGAGACCGCCGAAGCAGTCATCAGGCAGATCAACGCCGACCTGGATGCCGCCAACCACAAGATCGAGGCCGCAAAGACTTCCTGGCTCACGACGACCTTCCAAGAGCCGCCGGATAAGGTTTACGCTCTTCCAAACCTGCCCGAGAAGCACGCCATCGTGGCGGTTGACGGCTCGCAGATCATGCCGGATAAGCATGAGGTCACCCTCTGCTATCTCCTGAACGCCGCCTACATCATCCTTTATTACGGCACGAGCGAGCGGCCGATCTCCAGGACCGTACCTAAGCTGTGCTACCGCGACGAAGATTTGATGGTGAAGCCGTATGGCAACCGGCAGGTTCGGGTGAATGACAGAATTCTATCCATCCGCCGTACGCTCACCGAAGGCGCGGCCTTGCAGACCGCCATTCAGGCGGCGAAGGCATCGGGCATCCCCGTCGTGGCTCTGTGGGACGGCAGCCTGATCCAATGGACCTTCGAGAGCGAGCCGCCGGATTATCGAGAGAAAATCGTGGGTGAATACCTCCAGGCGCTGGACATGGCAAGGGAGCTAGGCATTCCAGTCGCGGGATATATCAGCGACCCAGGTAGCAGGGATTTCATCAACTCGATGCGAATCATGCTGTGCGATCAGGAGATCATTGACTGCGACATGTGCCCCCATGCGGAAGCGAAGCCCTGCGATGCGGTCGCTCACCTGAAGGATTCGATAGTCTGCAAGACGAAGCTCAATGATGGCACGCGGTCGGCATTGTTTACCAGCAAGTCGTCCATTCTGGAAAGATACCGAGAGCATGAGATCAAGGCCTTCTACATGAATGCCGGCAGGGAGATCGTTCGAATCGAGGTGCCGGAGTGGGTTGCGTCGGACCAGGCACTCGTCGATCTCACCCATGCCGCTTGCTATGACCAGGCCAACAAGGGCCGAGGTTATCCCATCGCACTCGCCGAGGCGCACGAGCACGCAGTGATACACGGCCCGGACAGGAAGGCGTTCTTCGAGATGGTCGAGCGGTCGTTCGCGAAGCATGGCGCGAGGATCAGTCTGAGCCTGAAACGGCAAAGCAAGGGATGGTAAATGGCAGACGAGCAGATCATAGGCGAGATAATCGAGGCGAGCACAACTGAGTTCGTGGCCGAGAGCCGGGAGCTCCACTCCCCTCCTCCATTCGGCAGCTTCGTAAAAGTGGCCTGGAACGGGCCGACTGACACTCAGCCGGACGATCCTTTTGAGCTTCAGCCCGCGATCTATGCGGTCGTTCATAATGCCTCCACGGCCCCGGTTGATACTGGTCGGCGGCTGAGGGCGTTCTGGAAGGATGAGGAAGAGCTCAAGGAGCAGCAGCCGGAACTCGATGAGTGGATGCTGGTGACGAACTTCCGCGCGGTGATCATCGGTTACTGTGCCAACGGCCAGGTCTGCCAGATTCTACCTCCCAAGCCGCCTAAACTCCTTACTCGGGTCCATCCCTGCGAGCCGGGGGAAATCAAGAAGATCACCGAGCAGAAGCATTTCCTCCGAACGCTGCTCTTATTTCCCAGTGCGCCGACCGAGGAGGTTGTCGCCGCCGCCATTCGGACCGCCTGGAAGATATGCGATCAGGATTCATTCCTGGTTGACGCCGGCAAGGAGCTGGCGAATCTGCTGAAGGACGACTATGACCGCCTGCAGGCGATCATGAGGAGGGTGGCCCAATGAGCGAGGCAAACGCCCCGTATGGGCGACAGGAAATCGGCCAGGTCGTCAGCGGCTCGCTGCTCAACGGCCTCACCATGAAGCTCCATGCCGATCAGCCGATCGAGGAGATTCGGGCCGGGAAGTTCGTCGTTATCCACGGCGACAAGAGCGAGTTCTTCTCCATGATCACTGATGTCACCCTCAGCACCTCCGCACAGGGCTTGCTGGACAATCCCCCGAGCCGAGATGATGAACTCATGCACAAAGTCCTCGCCGGGACGACCACCTACGGCACGGTGGCGCTTCGGCCGATGCTGATGGTGGACTCGGAGGACAATCTCCTGCCTGTCAAGTCCATTCCCGGCCACTTCCGACCAGTGCTGGAAGCCAACGCCCAGGATGTGAATAGAGTCTTTGGCAGCGAAGACAAGGACGTCAAGTACTTCCACGTCGGCACGCCGCTCGACATGGGCGAGACGCCGGTCTGCCTGAATCTGGAGCGGTTTGTGGAGCGCAGTAACGGCATCTTCGGCAAGTCGGGCACGGGCAAGACCTTCCTCACGAGAATCGTACTCTGCGGTGTCATCAAGAATCAGCGGGCCGTCAATCTGGTATTCGACATGCACAGCGAATATGGCTGGAAGGGCACAGTCGAGGGCAAGCGGGCGGAGGTCCGCGGCCTGAAGCAGTACTTCCCCGATCGAGTGGCTGTCTTCTCGCTCGACCCGGATTCGTCTCGTCGGCGAGGGGCTCCCATTGACTTTGAGGTCAAGATCCCCTATGGCCAGGTGACGGTCGAGGACATCATCCTTCTGCAGAACGAATTGAACCTGACCTCCACCGCCCTCGAGACCTGCTATGCCCTCGTGAG
>DASRZD010000664.1:0-8708 GCA_035686805.1 Armatimonadota bacterium | reverse complement strand
TGGCCCCGGCAATTGCCATGGGGATCAAGCTTCGGGCCGATCATGGAGTTACCGATCCGCTGAATATCATCATCTGCGAGAACCTGCTTCACGCCTCGGACTACCTCCGAGGGTTCATTCTGGAATCGCTCCCTGCCGAGTACGAGGGCTATGTGAGAGAGCATGTGGGATTTGTGGAATCGGTCGTCAGCCGGATGGTCCCGGTCATGACTGACGAGCAGCGGCAACAAGACCCGTTGATGGTGGTCGTCGAGGCATACAAAAAGCTGCCGGTCGCCGGGAAGGGTTTCATTGGCCCCATTCCAGAGATCGTCGGCTTCGAGCCGCATGACAACTTCGAGGCATACGTGGAGCGCAAGCTCTTCACACATAATTGCGGCCATGCGATTGCGGCTTACCTGGGCTATCAGCGGAAGTACGAGTACGTATGGGAGTCAATGGGCGATCCGGGCGTTCGGCGGATCATCGAGAAGGCGCTGGCCGAGACCGGCGAGGCGCTCATCAATCGGCATGGGTTTACTCCCGAGGAGCACCAGGCGCACATTGACGATCTGCTCAGTCGGTTTTCCAACAAGGCTTTGGGAGACACGGTTGCTCGAGTGGGCCGAGACCCGATTCGCAAGTTGGGGCATGATGACCGCCTCATTGGGAGCGGCAATCTCGCTATGTCTTATGGGATTACGCCGACCAACGTCTGCCTTGGAACGGCGGCTGCATTGGCATTCGATAATCCCGAAGACCCGGCGGCGGTCGAGCTTCAACTTTTGATTCACAACCAGGGCATAAACCGTGTCTTCCAGACGATATGCGGAATTAGCCCCAGTTCGCCGCTGGCCGGTATGATCCGCGAGCAGATGGAAGTCGTCAAATCCGGCGATTGGTATGAGGTAGCCGGCTGATGGAGGAGTTTCGAGCGATCAAAGCCGGTGAGATGGAGGAGTGCCTGGACATGTGGGGTATCGTCTTCGAGAGGGTGGGGAGGCAGCACTTCGTGCCCTACTTCGAGGGCGACCCGTGGTTCAAACGGGCGTATACTCGGGTGTGCGTGGTTGACGGCAAGATCGCCAGCGCAGTTCAGATCTGCGAGCGGAAGGTTCGCGTCGGCGAGTCCGAACTGGTCATGGGCGGGATCGGGAATGTGGGGACTTACGATGAGTCCCGGGGCAGAGGGTATTCCTCCCGTCTCATGTGGGATACCGTCAGGGTGATGAGGCGGCATGGGATGGACTTCTCGGTCCTGTTCACCGGAATCCAGCCGTTCTATGAGAAGGCGCTTTGGCGGTCAGTGCCACAGAAGTATATTAGCGCAGAAGTGGGCTCTTTCAAAACGGGCGCTGATTCTTATAATATTCGAGCCCTCGATTGGGATACCGACCTGCCGGACCTGAAGGTGATCTATGAGTCTTTCAACAAGGGCCGGCCGCTGACTATCATCCGAACCGATGAGTATTGGGGGGGCTATGGACGTGCGAGATTCCGTGAGCCCACGCTGGTTGCCGAATCGGGTGGCAAAGCGGTCGGGTATATCCACTTCGCATATGATAAGCCGAATTGCTGGCCGAGAGAGATCGGCTATCTCCCAGGTCACGAGGCGTGCGCCGGGCCACTGATCCGCGAGATGATCGCCCGGTGTCCCGATATGGAGAAGCTGATAGTAAACTTCCCTCACGAGTCGGCGATCATGGATGCGATCAATGGAATCGCCAAGAAGGTCGAGACCCGAGAGCCGATGGGCGGGATGTTTCGTATCATCAATATCCGGTCGCTTGGGGAGAGGCTGCTGCCGGAATTGAACCGCAGGGGTGCTCCCGATGGCTCGATTCGCCTGGATACCGAAATTGGCAGTCTGGGACTGACCATCAAGAAGAAGACAGTCAGCATCGGGGCGGAGAATCCGATCCGCATTCCGTTGAGCCAGCTCGAATTCTTCTGCCTGGTATTCGGGATCAAAGGGGTCGAGGAGTTGGGACTGACTTTGCCGGAGAAGGCGAGGGAGATTCTCACAGCGCTGTTCCCGCCGCAAAAGCCGGTGTTCTGGTTGGCGGACCATTTTTGACAGGGTTGTAGGTTCTGGGTTATGGGTTATAGGGCACCCCAAAACCTAAAACCCAAAACCTATAACCCAAGGAGTTTCTATGACATTTATGCTTGAGGAGATTCACGAGCAGCCGGAGATACTCGAGCGGCTGTGCGATGAGGAATACGGGAACGTCCAGAAACTCTATGGGGCGATGCAGGCTCAGGGGATCGAGCACATTGCCATCACCGCCCGAGGGACTTCCGACAACGCGGCGATGTTCGGCAAGTACCTGCTGGAGATCGTCGGCGGGATGGTCGTCAGTATGGCTGCGCCCTCGGTTTTCACCCTCTATCACGCGAAGCTCGATTTGTCGAAGTGGCTGGTGATCGGCATCTCGCAATCAGGCGAATCAACCGACGTCATCGACGTCCTGAAGCAGGCGAAACAGATGGGCGCCCTAACCGCCGGGATTACGAATGCGCGTAGCTCGACCCTCGCCCAAACGGCCGATTTCATGCTTTATTGCCATGCCGGCAAGGAGAAAAGCGTCGCCGCGACAAAGACTTACACAGCGACTCAGGGTGTTCTTTACCTGCTGACGAGCCTCGTGGCGAAGAATCCGAAGCTGCTCACCGACTTGAAGGATGCGGCGGGGGCAATTCGGTCGGTTTTCGAGATCGAGGGTCAGATCGAGGGAATGGTGGAGCGCTACCGATACATGCAGGAGTGCATGGTGATCGCGCGGGGGCTGAATCATGCGACCTGCCAGGAAGCGGCCCTGAAGCTCTCGGAGACCTGCTATGTGGTCGCGAAGCCTTACTCAGGCGCGGATTTCCTGCATGGGCCGATCGCCTCGATCTATGAGGGATTCCCGGTGTTCCTTTATGCCGCGCCGGGCCATGCCTATCAGCCGATGCTGGAACTGGCTGAGAAGCTGGAGGACGATAAGGCGGAGATGGTCATCATCTCAACCGAGGACGAGATTCTAGGTCGGGCGACGACTCCCATCAAGCTGCCGGTCGAGGTGGATGAGACGTTCAGCCCGCTTGTCTATGTGGTGGTCGGGCAGCTTTTCGCGAACTACCTCTCGCTCACGAAGGGGTACAATCCCGATCACCCGAGGCATCTGACGAAGATAACCAGAACTATGTGACGCATCGGAGTGATGGAGTATTGGAGTACTGGAGTAATGGAAAGACCACCGGAGGGAATGAATGGTAAACAAGGACCGATTAGTGAAGACATTCTTGGACTTGGCAGCCATAAACAGTCCCGCGAAGCATGAAGGGGCGGTGGCGGATGTCCTTGAGGCTGAGCTTAAGTCGTTGGGCTTCGAGGTCGTTCGGGACAATGCCGGCGAGAAGTTCGGCGGAGACACGGGGAACGTCATCGGCACCAAGAAGGGCACGATTCCCGGCACGCCGACCCTCTTCAGCGCGCACATGGATACCGTTTCCTCGACCGAGAACTGGGGCTACAAGATCGAGGGTGATATCATCCGCTCGAAGGGCGACACCATCCTCGCCGCCGACGACAAGTGCGGGATCGCCTCAATTCTTGAGGCGATGAGGGTCATCCAGGAGGACAACATCCCCCATGCCGATATCCAAGTCGTTTTCAGCATCGGCGAGGAGGTCGGCCTCTGCGGGGCGAAGTTCATGGACTACAGCCTGATAACCTCCAAGTATGCCTTCGTCTATGACATGGGGAAGCCGGTCGGGTGCGTGGTGGTAGCCGCTCCCTCGCACGACAATATCCTGATCAAGGTCCACGGCAAGGCCTCTCATGCAGGCGCTCGACCTGAGGATGGGATCAATGCCATCGTTGTCGCGAGCAACGCGATCTCGAACATGAAGATTGGCCGCATTGACTCCGAGACGACCGCGAATATAGGCGTGATCGAGGGCGGGACCGCCCGCAATATCGTCCCCGAGTACTGCGAGGTCAAGGCCGAGGCCAGGAGTCGCAACGAGGACAAGCTCGATGTCCAGGTCCAGCACATGGTCGAGGCGTTCCACGATGCTGCTGCCGATATGGGAGCGGGCATAGACATCGAGGTCAATCGGTCGTACCATGCCTATCGCCTCTCGGAGAACGATGAGGTCGTCAAGATCGCGGTTGCGGCCGCTCGGAAGGTCGGCATCGAGCCGAAGATGCACGAGACCGGCGGCGGAAGCGATGCGAGCGTGATGAACGGGAAGGGTCTTCCCACAACCGTGATCGGCGTCGGATATGATAACGCCCACTCGACCGAGGAGTATGTCTCGATCTCCGATTTCGTGAAGTCTGCGGAAATGGCAGTGGCCATCGTAGAAGTGGCCGCCCAATAAACCTATGCTACACCGAAAACTGGGAACGGTAACCAAGGTTTTATCTGAAAGACCCGGCGCGCAGGAGATTCTGGTCGGGGATGACCAGGCGATCAACTACCCGGATCTGACCGGGAAGGTTGAAGTCGGCGATCAGGTTCTGCTCAACACGACCGCCGTTGACCTCGATCTCGGCACGGGGGGCGTTCATTTCGTGATCGCCAATCTCACTCGGCCTGCAGGGAAGATCGATCCCGAAGGCTTTCGGGACGGTCACATCATGAAGCTGCGTTACACTCCTCTTCAGGAGGCCGTGCTTTCCGTCGAGGAGGACGACAGCCCGGATCAGCAAGCCATCCAGGAGTTTGTGTCTCTTGAAAACATGCCGGTGGTCTGCTGTGAGCTTCACAGCCAGATTGCACCTGTTGCGGCGGCCTTGAAGGCGGGCACGGACTACAAGGTGCGAATTGCCTACATCATGACCGATGGCGCGGCATTGCCTATCGGTTTCAGCCGCCTGGTCGCTGAACTCAAGGAAAAGGGACTGCTCGACGCCACCATCACCTGCGGGCAGGCTTTCGGCGGTGACATCGAGGCTATCAATGTGTACACTGGCCTTATCGCGGCGAAGCAGGTCGCGAAGGCCGATGCCGCCATCGTCTGCCAGGGGCCCGGCAATGCTGGCACAGGCTCGAAGTTCGGCTTCTCCGGCATCCAGCAGGGAGAGGCCTTGAATGCCGTTAGTGTCCTCGGCGGGACGGCGATTGCCGTCCTTCGCGTGAGTTTCGCCGATCCGCGAGAAAGGCATCGAGGCTTGAGTCATCACACGATGACTATCCTGACGGACATGGTCCATTCACCGGTCTTAGTGGCCCTGCCCGACGACAGGTTCGTAGATCAACTGTCAAACCTGCCGCACCAGTTGAAGGTTGTGGACGGCGAGCCGGGCCTCGCCGAATTGACTCACAAAGGAGTCAACGTCACCACCATGGGCCGATCAATCGAGCAGGACCGCGAGTTCTTCCTCGCCGCCTCGGCGGGCGGTGTATTGGCAGCGGAGATCCTGAAGGGCGGGTAATGATATGGGTCGCTGGCTTAGGCGGAATTGGTATCAGCTTGTCAAGAACGGCGTGTTTCTCGCCGTCGCCGTCACCATCATCGTGATAGGCAGGGAATATAACCCACTAGGCGGCGTCGTTCTGGGCCTCTTCATGCTTCAGTGGAGTGCAGCGAATACGCTTATAGTGTTGACGGGGCAGGCAGCCGAGGGTCACGTCATTGACCTGCGAGATGCAGCTCGCCGAATGTTCCTGGTGTTCTCTGGCCAGGGAGTGATCCTTGGGATTCTCGTCATCATGGCGTTGTTCAGCAAGATCAAGTGGCTCGCCTTGCTTCCAGGCCTTCCTTTGCCACTACGGATATTCCTGTTCTTCAAGCTCAAACAGGATTATCAGAAGCAGCCTGCGGGCGAGTATATGCAAAAGGGCAAGTATGATTGAGGTCCACACATTATGAAACTTGAAGAGAAAACTCTCAAATCCAAGCGAATATTCGAAGGGCGGCTGGTCAACCTTCGGGTTGACACCGTCGAGCTTCCAAATGGGCGCGTGTCCACTCGCGAGGTCGTGGAGCACAAGGGGGCGGTGGCGATTGTCCCGATGCTGGATCATGAGACAATCGTTCTTGTTCGGCAATTCCGCCAGCCCGCCGGGCGAGTCCTTCTGGAGATTCCGGCCGGGACATTGGACAAGGGGGAAGATCCTGCTGATTGTGCTCGCCGGGAGCTCGAAGAGGAGATCGGATACGCGCCCGGATTGCTGACCGAGATGTTCCACTCCTACCTTGCGCCTGGTTATTCGACCGAGATGCTGCATACATTTCTTGCGGAGGATTTGCAGAAATCGGAGGCGAAAAGTGATGCGGACGAGTTTCTGGAGATAGTCACTGCGAGCCTGGAGGATGCGGTGAAGATGATCGACACCGGCGAGATCGTGGACGCCAAGAGCATCTGCGGAATTCTCCTGGCGAGCCGATTGTTCAAGGAGTGCAAATGAAGTCTGGGAGTAAACTGGAGCGCCTGCTCATGGCTGGCGAGTTCGTTGTATGCGGGGAGCTTGGGCCGCCTCAGAGCGCCGATCCCGAGGTTATCCGGAAGAAGTGCAAGAACTTCGCCGGCTACGTGGATGCGGTCAATCTGACGGACAACCAGTCGGCCATCGTGCGCATGTCCAGCATTGCGAGCGCGATCATCACCCTGCTGGAGGGTCTCGAACCTGTTATCCAGATGACCTGCCGGGACAGGAATCGGATCGCCATCCAGAGCGACATCCTGGGGGCGGCGGCATTTGGGATCAAGAACATCCTCTGCCTCTCGGGCGATCACATGAGCACAGGCAACCATCCTCAGGCCAAACCGGTGTTCGACATGGATGCAATCAGCCTCATCTCGATGATCAAGGCCATGAGAGATGACAAGGTCTTCCAATGCGGCGAAGAGATCAAGGTCGAGCCGAGAGTGTTCATCGGGGGTGCCGCGAATCCCTTTGCCGAACCGTTCGAGTGGCGGACGATACGGCTGGCGAAGAAGATCAAGGCCGGGGCTGACTTCATCCAGACTCAGGCTGTGTTCGACGTGCCGCGGTTTGAGGAGTTCATGAAGGCGGTCCGCGAGAGGGGGCTTCATAAGCAAGTGTACATCATTGCAGGCGTGCTCCCGGCGAGATCGGCGAAGGCGCTTGGTTATATGAAGGACGAAGTCCCCGGCATGCGAGTGCCCGAGGAGTTCCTCAAGCGCATGGAGGCCGCCGAAGACCCCAAGGAAGAGGGCGTCACTATCTGCGCCGAGCTGATTCGGCAGATAAGGGATATCGAGGGCGTGGCGGGGGTACATATCATGCCGGTAATGTGGGAGTCAATCATGCCCACGCTGGTCGAGCGAGCAGGACTGCTTCCAAGGCCAGAACCTCCTCCACTACCGGAGTCTGAACCTGACACAGAAGCACCAGTTGGCAACAAAGCGGAGTAATGGAGTAAAGGAGTATTGGAGTATTGTGGCCTTTCCATGACTCCACCACTCCAGTACTCCATCACTCCTTAATCGTTTCTAATCTAATGTTGGAGGACTACCATGCTTATCGTCGGAGAACGGATCAACACCAGCCGCAAAGTCAAGGGCGAGCCGATCATCGAGAACGCGGTTCGGGCGCGGGACGCCGAGTACTTCATTGACCTCGCCAGGAAGCAGGTCGAAGCCGGGGCGAGCTACATTGACGTGAACGCCGGGACGCTCCTGGAGGGCGAGCCGGATGCCATCGAGTGGTTGGTCACGACCATCCAGGGGGCGATGGATATCCCATGCGCCATTGACAGCCCGAATCCGGTTGCCATCGAGCGGGCGCTGAAGGTCCATAAGGGCCAGGCAATGATCAACTCCATCACCGCCGAGAAGGTTCGGTACAAGAACGTCCTGCCGCTCGTGAAGGAGTACGATACCAAAGTCATCGCGCTCTCAATGGGTGATGAGGGCATCCCCGGCGATGCGGAAGGCAGGATCTCGGTGGCACGGGAGTTGATCGGAAACCTGATCGAGGCGGGGATCAGTCTGGATAACATCTATGCCGACCCGCTCGTCTTCCCGATTGCAAACGGCGGGGAGTACGGCATCGCGGTGCTGGACACCATCCGAACCGTGAAGGCCGAGTTCCCAGGCATCCATGCCAGCGCAGGCGTGAGCAATGTCTCCCACGGCATGCCCGCGCGCAAGTTCCTCAATCAGGCGTTCACCGTCATGTGCATGACGGCCGGCCTTGATGCGGCGATCGTTGATCCGATGGACAAGCAGCTCATGGCCCTCATCTACGCCACCGAGGCCCTCCTCGGCCGGGATGAGTTCTGCGCCGAGTACCTCTCCGCATCCCGAGAAGGCAAGTTCGAAGCCCCAGCATAGAAGTTCGGCGAAATGCAAGACAATGGGTAGGGGCGGCGTTAGGCCGCCCTTCTGTTTGTCCAAGATTCGGAACAGCCTAATCAGGCCAGCAGTCGTAGAGATAGAGGGCTGTGGCCATGCTGAGAATCGAACTCATCGGTCTCTCGATTATCGTGCTTCTGGCCATCATACCACTGGCGTTGTCCTTGCTTGCGCTCTTGGACTGGGCGAAGGTTCGGCTAACGCACAGTCGTCGGCGGTGGTGGATACTCCGGCTTGCCATCGTTGCCGATATTGTCCTTGCCTTGTGTCTGGTTGACGGCTTTCTCTTAGAGCCCAGGATGCTCACCATTACCCGCATATCGGCAATCTCCCCCAAGGTTGCCTCTACCTTGAAGATCGTGCATGTGACGGACATACACTTCGAGATGAAGACCTCGCTGACGGAGAAGAT
>DASRZD010000663.1:0-21985 GCA_035686805.1 Armatimonadota bacterium | reverse complement strand
TCCGCTATAAGCCGACCGTTATGCCGCTTGAATTGAGCCTCGTCTATCATTGGCCTGTCTAGGCGATCTGCCTATTCCTGAAACAACTGATCCAGTTCCCGACATCTCGTCCTTGATGGATGTGTCTTCATTCTTCAACCGCTCCTGTGCGGTTGCCAGCGCCGATTCAAACACCTTAGGATCATTTGCCAATTCGAGTATCTCGGCAGCTACCGCCTCCTCCAATGTATCGCCTCTATGGTAGGTGCCAGGGCAATATATGTCATCCGAATAGTCATTTGGGGGGTGGCGAAACGCATAGTAAATCTGCTGGCACTGAGAGTTCCGGTACTTGGCCTTCTGTCCAACCATTGCTCGGTGGCACTTACCACACCTGACAAATCTTGAGAGAAGATGCGGACTGGCCTTCGATCGCGGAGCCTGCTTCCGCCTGCTAGCCACTATTGCTTTTGTGCGTTCCCATGTCTCTTCATCGATCAGCAGATCATGGCTTCCCTGAACCAGCTCATCTCCAGCAACGAGCAAACCAACGTATGCGGGATTCTGCGGCAACTCCCATAGTTTGGCCTGATGCCACTGACCCGATCCTGGCTTACCCGATTCCCGAAAGACGCCTTGACTATTCAAGACCCGAGCGATCTTCATCATGCCCCACTTGTCCTCGGCAAACCATCCAAAAATCGCCGAACTATCTCCGCCTGCTCGGATATGTGCTCGTCAAGATCGATTTCCTTGGCCTTGGCAGAGGAAACCAGTTCCTGGTACCCGGGTCGGTTTTGTATCCTTGCCGCTGGCGACATCTTTGCGCAACTTGACTATGTGCCAGTCCCTTAGCTTGGCTTGATCCCGGGCTTTCTTTTCCTGGTTCTCAAGGCTATAATGGTCGTCGGTTGGCTGTTCTTCAGTCGAGACCCGACAATAGTAGAACGCACGCATGCTAAATTGCCTCACAAATGAGCATCGGCATTATGTGTAGTTTGTCAAACTTTAGCGGAATCAAGGGGTGAATCTCCCCCCCCACAACTTGGTGCTGTTCCTGCTCAGCGATTATGTCCGCTAGTTGCTCAGGGATTTTGTCCTCCGTGCGACCGGTGACTTACTCATCAAACCGCCGCCGGTCCGAACATCTAGACCCTCTGCCTTGCGGATGATGTCCTGCGACTCTTGTCCGGCGTGGGTTGCATTTGCCTCGGCTGAAGCACCTCTTTTGGAGGACGCGCCTGAACTAGTCTGTACTGAAGTCTTCGCTTCTCGTTGTAGAGGAAGACCTCTCCCTCTGGTGTCGAGTGAACATGGATCTTCAGCCCGGCGAGAACCAACTCCTCGGGCAGTATCTGCAGTGTTTTCCCCTCGGGCAAGCCGTAGCTTATGGCGCTGTGGCGCAGCAGCATGATGTAACCGGCAAGGTCTTCGGTGGGGCGGAAGACGGCATGCACGAGCTTCCCGGTGGCATCATCGACAGCTCCTATCAGGCAGATGCGAGCGTCCTAGCCCATTAGCCAGCAGTAAGGACTGCCGTCTATCTGAAGCATCATCCCTTCCAAGGGGCTCTCCAGGCGTCGCATTCGTCTGGTCCTGTGCTTCCGATTCCCTCGGGCAATCACCTTCTTATCCACCAGCAGGCGGTCAAGTGTAGACCTACCGATAGCGATGCCCTCACGCTCGAGCAGCATCTCATGAAGATGGCAGGTATTCAGTCCATGGTAGCTGCCGCCATCAGAGGCAACTTCTATGATCTTGCCCGCGATATCCCCAGCCGTCTTGTTCTTGGGGATACTGCCGGCATTGCCGTGGATCAGAGAGACAAGTCCCTCCTGGGCAAACGCCTTGACGACACGCCTTACCTGGCGAGGACTCAATTCAAGTAGCCCCGCCGCCTGGCCTGTGCTGATGACTCCTGCCGATAGCTTTCCGATCAATTCTGCTCTCCGCTGCTGCTTGTTGCTCAAGGTAACACTCTCCATGCATACGGTCTATCGCATGTGACATAATCGCTGAGCAGTTAACTAGGACATTTTCCCTGAGCAGTGACACTTCGCAACTTGGTGCTTGACAAGCAATCCGCTAAGTGCTATAGTCACTTGGCCCTCGTGGCAGCATGTGGAGGTGTTATCGGATGGTTCACGTTGACCCCAAGGCCGAGATCAGCCCGGCTACAGCAGCTATCGTAGTCTTTGTGGTCCTCGCTCTTGCCGGCCTGTCCGTTTGGTACTGCGTTTTCCGCTAGGTCTGGTGGTCGGTTGATTTCCCCGTAGCACCTTCAGCTCCGCTTCGCATATAGCTCGAATCATAATACAGGACACAGGTAACTGTGCCCTTTTTTACTGTTCGTTCAGGAGGTATCAGAATGCAGACTCTCCAGATCATCGCCATTCTCGCCATTGCCGGCATCCTTGCCACTCACGTTCAAGCGGATACAACCCTCGCCAAGAACGGCAAGTCGCCCTACGTAATCGTCGTCTCGAAGGATGCCTCGCCCTCCGAGAAGCACGCCGCACACGAGCTTGCCCAGTACATCGCTCAGATCTCCGGCGTCGAACTGCCTGTCATCATAGATAGAGTGCCGGCTTCGCAGAGAATGGTCCTGGTCGGCGACAGCCAAACCCTGCGCTCCCTCAAGCCCGGGATAGACTTCGAAGCCCTCGGCGACGAGGGGTTCGCCATCAAGACGGTCGGCCCTCATCTCGTCATCGCGGGAGGACGGCTCAGGGGCACGATGTACGGCGTCTACACCTTCCTGGAGGACCTCGGCTGCCGATGGTATTCCAGCAAGGTGACCTCCATCCCGAAGAAGCCGACCATCACCCTCCCGCCGCTGAATATCGTCCAGAAGCCCGACTTCGAGTATCGCGAGCCGTTCTATACCGATGCCTTCGATGCCGATTGGGCCGCCCGAAATAAGTGCAATAGCAACAGCGCCAGGCTCGATGCAGATCGCGGCGGGAAGGTGAGCTATGGTAAGTTCGTTCATACCTTCGCCGAGCTGTTCCCGCCCGCGAAGTATTACAGGGACCACCCCGAGTATTTCTCGCTCGTAGACGGCAAGCGGCAGGATGGCTATGCCCAGATCTGCATGAGCAATCCCGAGGTGCTGAGGATCGCCACCGATACGGTCATGCAGTGGATAGCAGAGAATCCCGATGCCAGGATATTCTCCGTGTCGCAGAATGACGCTGGCCTCAATTGCCAGTGCGACGTGTGCAAGGCCATAGATGCCGAGGAAGGCAGCCCCTCCGGCCTGCTCCTGCGATTCGTGAATGCCGTCGCTGAAGAAGTCGAGAAGAAGTACCCGAATGTGCTGATTGACACTCTCGCCTACCAGTGGACCGAGAAGCCGCCGAAGATCACCAAGCCGAGAGCGAACGTGCGAGTCCGCCTCTGCCCAATCGGCGCATGCGAGTTTCACGACTACGAGACCTGCCCGAATAACAAGAGCATTGTTGACAATCTGCGGGAATGGAATAAAGTCACGGACAACCTGTACATCTGGCACTACAACACCGACTTCGGCCATTACATGATGCCCTGGCCCGACTTGGACGAGCTGGGCACGAGCATCCCGCTATACAAGCGCTCGGGCGTGAAGGGGATGTTCACCCAGGGCAATTACTCAGCGGGCGGCGGCGGATGGATGGACGAGCTGAAGGCATACATGATCGCCAAGATGCTCTGGAACACGAAGGTTGATCAGAAGACCGTCATCGCCGAGTTCCTGAACGGCTACTACGGCAAGGCCGGTGCCGCGGGAGCGAGCATCCCGGACCGTCGGGACAAGCCGATCGGGCAATTCCTCGATCTGCTCCAGAACAAGGTAAAAACCGGCAACATCCACGGCGGGATCTACATTGACATCTACGCGCCGTATATGACGAACGAGGTCATTGCCGAGGGCCGGCGCCTCTTCGATGAAGCCCAGAAGCTCGCGGACGGGCCCGAGGTCTTGGAGCGGGTGAAGCACGCCCGGCTGTCGGTGGATTACGTCCCCCTCATGCGCGAGGCGCTCGCCATGGGCGCGAACGGCACTCCTGAGCAGAAGGCGGCCACCCTCAAGAAGCTGGAGGCCTTCATCGCCGAGTGCAAAGCCGACGGCATCACAAACCTCGACGAAGGCCGAAAAATAGACCAGACCTTCGAGGCCTATGCCAAGAACCTGAGGTGATTCCCTCTCCCCCTATGGAGGGGGAGAGGGTTAGGGTGAAGGGCTATCTCGCCCTCACTACGTCTGATCCTTCGATCCGCTCGCCATCGGTGAGCCGCCCACGAAGGATAGCGGTCGAGATCCCCGGCTGGATGCCGGTATCCCCGCACCGGAAATGGAGCACCAGGTCGGTGAACCCGTCGGAGTTCGCATCCTGGAAATGCCCCTGCTTGTGGACTTCGCATGCGTTCCCCGGCCCGAACGTCACGCTCTTGGCGTCTATGCTCCTTGCGTCAAACTCGGCATTCCCCAGGACTGCCACTGTGATCAGCCGGTTCGGCTGGAGATTGATGGCATTCGAATCATTGCCTGGCATGATATCAACTGTCACCGGCAGAGGCCCATACTCATAAGCCCCGATGTCGGTCACCGCAAGGCCGTCCCAGTTCCCGTCAATCGGCCTGAGGACGCCAAGGATATCGGTCTCCGGCGCACCATCATTCGTTCCGGCATCCACGCACGGCGAATCCCACCTAAGCCGATAATCCCCCGCCGCCAGGTCCCTGAACATCGGATCGAGCGAGATATTGCCGCTGGTCCCCGTGGGATCGGTGGGAAAGCCATCGTATTGATACGCATCGTTTTCGAAGGAATCGTTGTTCTCGAAGGCAAGGGGTGTTTGGTAGCAGCAGATGCCTGCATTATTGAAGGCAACCAGGTTGTTCCTAACGATGGCATTTGGAGATGCTATCTCAATTGCTCCACTAGGGTAAGTCGCAAGCAGGCAAGTGTTCCCGACCACCGTATTATTCACGACTACGGGTGCGTCTCCATACCAGCACTTGATGGCAGAGCCCGTATAGCTGGTGGCATTGTTGGCGATGAGATTATTAGTAATAATCGGTGACGAAGAGATACAGTACATCCCATATGTGCCAGCTTGACTGACATTGCCTACTATTCGGTTGCCCGTGATTACGGGGGCCGATTGCGAGCAATAGATCGCCATCCTCCCATTACTTATGGTGTTTCCGGCAATAGTTGGTGATGACTGCTCTATCCAGATTGTGGGGGTCGGGTAATTTGTATTGCCGGTCACCACGTTATTGAGGATCAGTGGCGCTGCTGAGTAGTTACAGCCAATGGCTGGGCCGTAATCGGGACCTATTATATTGTTGCTGACAGTCGGCGATCCTCCCCAGCAGTAGACTCCACTACCTTCGTTGGTAATAGTGAAGCCATCAACCTGAGTGGCGCTTGTTATTCCGGATGAAGAACTGAGGACGTACCATGCCCCACCGCCATCGAGCACCGTCACAAATGCCCTGCGGTCTCGTTCCTCCCCGACTCCCGAGTAGCCGCCGAGGAGCTTGATCCCATCCTTGAGGGTAATGCTTTCCACGTAGGTACCTGCCGCCACCCGGACCTCGTCGCCTGAGACTGCGGCATTTGCCCCCGCCTGGACGGTATGGAATGCCGTATCCCAAGACTGCCCTTGGTCGGGGGACGGGGAATTCCACTTCACGTAGATCGTTCCTGCGGCTGCGGTAGAAGCGAAAAAGAAAAGAATAAATGCACACATCGCGGCCGCCAGGAGGTTATCTAAGCGCTTCATTTCAAATCCCTCCCATAGTTTTTGTCTGCCTTATTACTACTTTCCCATAAATGAACCTACCACCCCCTTCGAGTATGAACCGACGTCCTGAAAATGAAAGAATGAATGAAGATCAGTCCGCCTGTCCTACTTCCTCGGACGATATGCGTGCCTTGATTGTTCCAGCCACTTATTTAGAACCGGATGTATGCTTGGACTCGGCTAATAGTGAATAGAGTGTGAAAAGATAGCTAAATCTTGTTGTCACCTATTGACAAATCTGGTGGTAGGCGTAAAATGCTATGGGGACAAGGAAGTCCACGCCCCATGGTTCTCGGTTCTACGTTCAGCATTCACGGTCCGACACGTCCGATCAGTCCGACAAGTCTGACCAAAATCAACCTGTAATCCGTAATCAGCAATCCCAGTTGAAAAGGGGGTGGTCTATGTAATCTCTCGCAGGGTCTTTTGTAAGGCTTTTGCAGTCAAATTACTAAGGGAGGTTTTTGCAAGTGAAAAAGGTAATGCTGTTCTTGATCTTGATGTTATGTTTCTCCGTGGTCGCATCCGCCCACTTCAGTGGGGTCAAGCTCTGCATTGACCCCGGGCACGGCGGCTCTGACCCCGGCGCGGTGGGCAACGGTCTCTATGAGAAGACCATCAACCTGGATATTAGTCTCAGGGCACGAGGCCTCTTCCAGCAGGAGGCTGCGACCGTTGTCATGACTAGGACGACCGACGTCTATGTGTCACTCCAGGGACGCTGTGATATCGCCAATAACAATGGCTGCACTGACTTCGAGTGCTCACATTGCAATGCGTTCGATGGATCGGCGTACGGCACAGAGACGTTCTGCTACAGTGGAGGGAGTGCCAACTCGTATGATCTTAGGAATAAGATCAACCCCGAGATGGTCAGCCACATGCAGACCTACAATCGAGGGGTGAAGACCGCCAGCTTCTACGTTCTGGTCAACACCAACATGCCGGCGATCCTCTGTGAGGTCGCTTTCATTGACAATGCCGGAGATGCCGCGAAGCTCGCCAGCGGCACCTGGAGACAGGAAGCCGCCAGGGCCTATCTCCACGGCACTCAGAGCCACTATGGCATTACACCGCACGATCCGAGCGCAGTGACCATCATCTTGGACAACACCTCCGGATCGTTCTATGCCTCGGGCAACTGGATAACCGGCACTATGTCAACAGACAAGTACGGGACCAACTATCGGTATCGGAGCACGGCGCCTATCAGCGATCGTGCACGCTGGACGCCGAACATCCCCAGCTCAGGCAGCTATGCGGTCTATGCCTGGTGGCCGCAGGGATCGAACAGATCCCCGTCGGCGCCATACCAGATCACGCGCAGCGGCGGCACGACAACCGTCTACGTCAATCAGCAGACGAACGGCGGTAAGTGGAACTTGCTGGGTACCTACAGCTTCGGCACGGGTACCGGCTTCCCCACCTATCTGTCCTGCTGGACCGGCACCGGCTATGTCGTGATGGCTGACGCAATAAAGTGGGTTAAGCAGTAAACGCTACTCTTGGTTCTAGGTTCACCGTTCCCGATCCGGGAACGGTGAACCATGAACCAGGGATGAGGAACGAGGGGTTGTAACATGAAGCATCTTTCACGCATACTTCTGCTTGTACTCATACTCCTACTCGCCCTGCCGCTTTGGGCTCAGCGCGTCGAGCTCCTTATTGACGAGGGCGCTGCAGTCAGGAATCCGCCCGAAAGCCTGGAGCTCCAATACAAGTTTGAGGATAAGGAAATCCGCCGATATGACGTTACCATCACCGGAAGCGGCGTGATCAAACTTCCGAGTCAATCCGATTACGCCAAGGTGGAGAGCCGCACGACTCTGACGTACGTCCAGCATGCGAAGTCTCAGGATCTCACTACCGGGGTCTGGAAAATGGAATGGGATGTGATAAACGGCCAGATGATCATTCCCGAGTTCGGCAGCATGGAGATCACCGTTCCGCCCATAGACCTCGAGATGGATAAATATGGGCATGTCAGCAATATCAAAGGGCTGGACGACCTTGGGGTCACGCCGGGATTGACTCAGGGGAAGCTCCTGGCGGACATAACCAACCAACTCAAGTCTACCGGGTTTCCCTCTCACCCCATCAAGGTCGGCGACAAGTGGGAAGATAAGTTCACTGTGGAGCTCCCGGATCAGAAACCGATCCCCGTCGCGAGCACCTCCGACTTCATGGAATTCGAACGTGTCAATAACTTCGATTGCGCGAAGATTCATACCACCTATGAAATACCCTTCACTCTTAAGATGAAGCCGGAAACCGAGCCCAAGCCGGCTCAGGGGGCCGGCGACTTAGCCAAACCGACTTCGGCAAGCCCAGTGGAGGACAAGCCTTCAGTCATAAGCGGCACGGAGAAGGGGGAGTTTTGGACCCACTTTGCTTACAAAGAGGGGAAGATCATCCAATCCTTTGGGACGATCGAGCTTGTGGCAGACATTACAAAGGGCGAACCGTCAAAAGACGTGAAGCCGGCCGCCGAGAAGGAGCCTGCCCCCGACCCTGCTCTTGGCGAGCCTCCTCCCAAACCGCCTAGTCACGACCTTGAGGTTAAGTACCAGACCGTCTCCAAGTTCAACGCTCAGAAGCCACGCTTCTATGGGGAGGAAAACCAATGAAGCAGCTCATGCTCTTACTCATACTCATACTCTTACTCACGAGTCTGCCGGCTGCCGCCGTCCAACTAGGCGAACCGACTCCCGTCCCGGTACAGGGCGCGTACATGTCCCCCATATGGCGTCCGGACGGCCAAGGATTGGCGCTCGCCGGCCCCGGTTATCGGGGGCTGTACTTCACCGACCTCGCCGGCAACGCGTCGGTTATCTCTGACGCTTCAAAGGCCGGTTGGAAGTTCGCCTGGGGGCCGGATGGCGAGCTTGCCTATCGAGTCCAGCAAGAGGATGGCTCGGGGATGGCACTCATGGTCACTGGCAAGGATGGCTCGGTCAAGCAGGTCAGCCCGTTCCTAAACGAGATCTATCCGGCAACTTGGGACAAGGATGGACTCACTTACCGATCGGGTGACGAGCTCATCACGGTTGATAAGGATGGGAATATCAAAAAGGTCCGCAGTCTCTCGCAGGGCAGGGGACTCCTTTCGAAAATCGCGAGCGTTTCCGCATCGCTCACGCTGGGCCACATCACGGGCACAACCTTCGCCGCATTCGGCTCGCTTTTGTCATCCGAGGAGGCGAGGCAGAAGGCAGGCAAAGGCGTCTTCGTAGATCCTGATAATCAAATTTGGGTTGTTGACGAGAAGGGCAACAAGAAGAAGCTGATTGACGTTGCAGAAGAACATGGTTATTTCAACCCCATCGAATCGCCGGATGGGAAGTATGCGGTCAGCGGACTAAGCGGCAATCTCTATGTCGCCGATCCAAATGGCGGAGAGCCGGTTGATCTCGGTGTCGGCTCTAATCCTACCTGGTCGCCGGATGGAAGGTATCTTATCTTCCAGAGGTCAACGGACGACGGCCACAACATAACCTCCTCTGACCTGTGGTACTGCAACGCCGACGGCACTGGGATGACCCAACTCACCGACACGGCGGGCAATGAGACCTCGCCTTCCTGGTCGCCCGATGGATCATCCGTAGCATACGTGATAGATGGAGTCGTATACGTCGCGCCGGTGGAGTAGGGAGGCCGGCTACTCGGCTTTCTCGGTGATCATGGTGGGGTTATAGCCGTCGTCGGTCAGATCCTTCGCCAGCTTCTTGGCGCCATCCTGGGTCTTATATCCGCCGAGCTGCACGCGGTACAGAGTATTCCCTTCGCGCCGCACGGCCTTGATATCCGGATGATACCCTCGGCTCTTGAGGTCTTCGGCGAGGTTCTCTGCGTTCGCCCTGCTGGCGAACGTCCCGGCCTGAACCCGATACACCTGATCCGACGGCGTCACCGAATGAGTGGTCTCGGTTGGTGCGCGAGGCTTCTCGATGTTGGTCGTCTCTTGGTGGGGGGGACTTGTTTTCGGAGGCTTCACCGTTTCCGCAGGTTTCTCCACCGGCCTTGGCGCAGGCTTCTTCGCAGGCTGTGAATCATTGCTCTTCGGCTCCAGGGTGATCGTCAGGCTGTTCCCGTCTTGCTTCACGCCTTCATCGCCGGATGTCGTCTGATCCTCTGCGGTAGACTGCTGCTGGCCTTGCTCGGTGATCTGTATGTCCAGAGGCTGCTGCTCTTCCTGGGGCTGAGTCTGCTGCTCCGCATTCCGGTGGGCGGGAGGATTGTACACGGTCTGAGGGCCGGGTTTCTGCGGCATGTGCGACCTGACCATCGGGCCGATGCAGAACAACCCCAGCAGGAAGAAAACCCCCGCGAGCGCGAGAAAGCCGATGACCCCCAGCGCCGTCATCTGTCTCCCGATCTTGTTTTCACTCCGACGAGCTTGATTCCGCATCACTGCCTCCGATTTCAGTTTAAGCACTTGGTCAACCTTTGTCAATCCTCATTGCCGTCTGGGAATGCCTGAAACCCGCTCGTGTGGGCGGGCGTAAGACTAGATAGCAGTGATCGCTCTGGATTCCGGAGGTGCATAAAATGAAAACTATCACCAGATTCCTTTGCTTTGTGATCTTGATCTCGATCCCCGCGGCCTTGCTCGCCGCCCCGAAATACGACTACGGGTCGAGGGACTCCTACTACGATCGTCCGACCGATAGGAGTGGCGTCACCATCTCAGGCTCGGTGAAGACAACCGACAAGCACGGTCGTACGATTCAATTGACAATCGGGAGTAGGACCGAAAAGCTTCGACTGGCCGACGGCTTCCGAGTCTATTCCGGCAGCCGCACGATAGACATTGACGATCTCAGAAAAGGCGACTACGTCCGCATCGAGGGCTATCGCGAGAAGAGCAATCAGTTCATCGCTCTGACGATCTACGCCGGCTCCAATGACAGCCGCCGATATGACGACCGTCGGTATGAGGCCTCCATCCGCGTGAGAGTGGTAAGGGATACCTCGGTTTTCAACCGAACTCTGAGAGTGACCGCTCTTGATGGAGGCAGGTACAATGACACCTTCGACCTGGATGTCGCGAAGGATGCCCGAGTGACCCGGCGTGGACGAAGCATTTCGGTCCATGAGATCAGAAGCGGCGACATCGTAGACGCCTCTGGGTACTGGCAGGGCTCGGATTTCATCGCCCGCGTTGTCGAGGTGAGTGAGGGCTACTCGCCCTGGCAGGGAGATAACCGGGGTAGAGACTACCGGACCATCGAGGGAGTAGTCCAGGACGGCATAGACTACCGCAACATGAAGTTCACGTTGGACAATGGACCGGATAAGTTCAAGGTCTATGCGGAGAGCGCTCGAGTAGTCAGGAATGGGAACACGGTTGATTTCCGAGATCTTCGGCGAGACCAGGTAGTGACAATCAGCGGCAGGCTCGACGGTCACACTCTCTACGCCGAACATGTGGACATATCCGGTTACACAAACCGACGGTATTAGGACCAAACACTGATAGGGCGCCAAACACTGTTAGGGCGGGGGTTGAACCCCCGCCTTGGTGTTTTGCGGCCTCAAAGATCCAGCACCACATCAGTCATGCAATCGTACCAATGGTAGTACTCCACGCCATTGAAAACGATGCGCTGGTTACCCGATTCCCTTAGACGTTCCACCGCTCCGGGAGTCTGATACGGGCCGCGTACATTTGCGCTGGACCATTCAGGAAGGGCATTGTACCTGCGCCAGAGCACGGTTCGCCCGGCCTGATTGACATATGCCTCCACCAGTACCCCGCCTCCCGATGCTTCAAATGCTCTGAGGCATCTCCATGTTCTCTCTCCCACGGTGACATCATAAGCGCCCACAGGAGAGAGAGTACGCTCTGTCAGATCGGCGAACTCTTCCTCACCGAGCCGCCGCACCAGCGCCTGCCTTGCTGGGTAGCGCGGATACGTATGCGCTCCCCAGTCCCAGTCGGGATCAGTCGAGAGTATCATTCGGTCCTCATTGGACTTAACCACGCCTACCAGGATGATCTGATCATCCGTCACCGTCCAGTAAGACAACCCGTAGCAGGTTGGATCATCTATCGGGGGCTCGATGCTCATGACCTCGTAGCACTCCTGGCCTGCTACCTGGGTCACGCCAAGCACCTTGCCTGACCAGACATCGGTCAGAGCACGCTCAGGGTAATCGTAATTGGCGGTCACTGCTTCCCCATCCGATTTGAGGGGGACGAAATTCCAGTGCGCCTCCCTGAAATCAGGGTCGGGCAGAGGGCCGTCTGCCTCAACGATCAGCATATCCGGCTGAGTCTTCGGCAGAATCTGAAGCGCATTGAGCAGTTCGCTCAGCTTTGCCGGCGGCACCAATTCCTGTACTGCACGCTTTAACATAGATAGCAACTCCTTTCGCAGCGATCTTCTTGCTTCGGTGAGACGAGCGCGAACGGTACCGGATGCCACCCCCAGGATCTCTGCTGCTTCCCTGCTGGTATAGCCGTCCACATAGTAAAGCAGCAGTGGCTCACGCAGCCGTGGTGGAAGCTCATTCAATGCATCACGAACCTCGGAGGCAGCGCCGTCCTCCGACGTTCCCTGTAACTCCAGCGTCCCGTCGATCTGAACTTCCCGGGCCCGGGATCTGAGTCGTGTCAGGGCTGCATTCCTTGCTATGGCGTATGCCCAGCTCTTGAAATTGCAGTCCTCGCGGAATGAGTTGAGGTTGGCGAAGATGTGGTATATCGCTTCCTGAGTGATATCCTCCGCCTCATCGCGCGACCTAAGAACCGAATATGCGGCAGCGTACATCAAGCGCCGGTTTCGCTCTACGAGTTTGGCGAATGCTTGCTTATCCGCTTCGTTCCTTGCTGCCTGGATTAGTCTTAGATCCTCATTCATCGTCGCTCACCACTTAATATACACCCGAAAAGCCCAAATTGCTGGATTTGTACTGAAGGTAGAGCATTCTACCCCAGCTCGAAGTATATCATAAGTCGGTCGCATCAAAGGAATCCCTCAACTTTTTCGCGAACTAATGCGTCAGAACAAGTGGGAGGGGCCTCATGGCAAGAATGGATGTCGGCAACGGGATTCAACCGGCCTGGGAGAACATGGTCAGGGTCCTGTTCAGGCCGTTCTTGCTGAGAAAATGGCTCTCGCTGGGATTCATATCGCTCATTGCATACGGCCTCAGCGGTGGGGGCGGTGGCTTCAACGTCCCCGGAAACTATGGCGGCAACCAGCATCCGAACTGGCCCGGCCATAATCCCTGGCCCGAGATTATGCATTTCTTGCCCCTGATCATTCTCGGATTTATTGTCCTCATTGCCATCGGCTTGCTTGTCTCATGGATCGGATCTGTTCTTCACTTCATTTATGTGGACAATCTCGTTCGCAACTCCGGGGCAATCTCCGAGCCCTGGGGCAGGCTTCGCAGCCAGGGAACTTCCTACTTCCTCTGGAGGCTGGCCTTTGGATTGATCTACATGCTCATGCTGCTGGTCGTCATAGGCACGCCCCTGATTTGGGCGTTTGCCATCGCCCGAGGCGGGGATACTGCATTCAAGGTGCTGGCAGTCGTGTGGGCAATAATGGCTGGAGTACCCCTCATCGTCGCCGCCGCCATCGTTGACTTATTCGTCCGCGACTTCGTGACCACGGTCATGTATGCCAGGGGTGTCCGGGTGATGGAGGCATGGGGCATTGCCTGGCCCATCATCAAGGAGAACGCCGGGCAAATCGCGCTCTATATTCTCATCCTCATCGCTGTGGCCATCGTAATAGGCATCTTCGGACTTGTAGTCGCCCTGCTTTGCATGCTGGTAGTCGGCATTCCGGTTGGGATTCTGGCGGCTGTCGTAATTCTCGCCGGGAAGGCGATGGGATTGACCTGGACCGTGCCGGTGATAGCGGTCGCGGCGACCTTCGGGTGCATAGTTCTTGTCGGGTGGGTCTATCTCGCCCAATGCGCCATCCAGCCTGCACTGGCCTTCCGACGGTCATACGCTCTGGTAGTCATGGGCCAAGCCGACCCCTCTCTGGCAACGATTGGGCAGCAAGGTTGAGTGGTTATGGGTTTTGGGTTATAGGGTCTAGAACCTAAAACCCATAACCCATAACCTCAGATCTCCGCCAGCGCTCCCGCATGCGACGGATCAAACTCCAGGGCCTTGCTGAACTCCGCCTGCGCCTCGGCCTTCAGGTTCTTGATCAGAAGAAGCCGACCGAGCCGATAATGCGCATCAGCCGATGTAGGATCCTGCACGATCGCCTCTCTCAAGATGTAGATAGCCCCATCCATGCCGCCGGAGTAGATCGCCGAGTCCAGAGCTATCTTGCCCTGCGCGGACACATCCGGGCCACCCGATGGTCGAGCCGCCTTCCAGGGCATTGGCGGCGTGGGCACCCAGGTCTGGAAGACCTTCTGCCTCAACGCGAGGGCCATCCTGGCACGGGCGCTGCTTCTGCCCGGGCCGCTCGGAGCGAATCCTCCTCTGCCGGTATTGCCGGCAAACCCGGCCCTGTTCGGGGCGCGTCTGCCAGCGTTGCTTCTGTTGAAGTTACCTCCTGGGAAGTTGCCCCTCTCGAAGTTACGAGGGTCGAAGTTGACCCTGCTGACGTTGGTTAGGCTGTAGCGCCCGGTGCCGTTGAAGGCGAACCCACAAGTGCCGTCAGTGCCACGAGTTCGGCTTTCATTGACCTGCGCCGCATAATCGTCCGGCGGCTGAACGCTCATTCCGTTGTATGCATGCCTGTCGTGCTTCCATCGCACCATGCCGTCCGTCATCTCGCGGAACGCTACCTGCTGCTGAGGGCTGGTCTCGCGCTTGTAGTTCATGGGGAATACGGCGTCAATGATCCCTTCCCTGGTCCAGCGCTCCCAGTCCTGAAGCAGCGAGAAGTATGGGTGGCTCTTGGTGAAGTCCATGGGGAGCGGGCCCTCGGGATGATTGCCTACCACCGAAGCGGTCACCCTCACCCAGGGTTTCGTCGCCTGAACGCCTTCGTATACCTGGCGAACCAGGTCCGTCACCCGGTCGCGCCGCCACTGACACCATGTCGGATCATCAACCTTCGGTACTCCTGTGCGACCGGTCTCTTTATTGAACCTTGCGACGGCCAGGTCCGAATACCCGAACGTCGGGTCCCAATAGCGGCAATAATCGAAGTGAATGCCGTCCACGTCATACTTCCTCACCACTTCCAGATAGGTGTTGCAGATGTACTCCTGGGCCTCGCGGATGCCGGGATCCAGGCCATAGTTGTTCGACTTGTCCAGCCTGCCGTCGATTGTCTTGTTCACCCACTCCGGATGCTTGTTGAACACGTGGTTCGGGTCCTTCGGCGGAGTGTCGCCCACCCAGATCTTGTACGTGTTCAGCCAGGCATGGACCTCCAGCCCCTGAGCATGCGCCTTTTCGATAATGTAGGCCAGCGGATCCCAATCCGCAGGCTGCCCCTCCAGGTCTTCCGCTCGAGGCTCGGTGTCCGACTTGTAGAACGCATCGCCGGTCTTCCGCACCTGAATAACTATCGCGTTCAGGTTCGCAAGCTTCGCATGAGCAATGAGCCTGTCAATCCCCTGAGGTGTGCAGATGTCGGCGCTGCTGCCATAGGACGACACCCACATCGCCCGAAACTCCGGCTTGTCGTGAGCGGTCGCAAATGTGCCCGCGATCAGCAAGCAGCAGACTAGAAACAAAGGAAACGCACGCTTGAAAAACATAGAAACCTCCCTGTATAACCTACTGTGACGGATAACTCACCGCCATGTTCAACTCTCACCCTCACTCTTACTCTCACTCCCCTACTTCCCTATCTTTTCCAGCTCAGCCTGCGCTCCCGCATGAACCGCATCCAACTGGAGCGTCTCCTTGAACTCGGCTTCCGCCTCAGCCTTCATTCCCTTCCTTAGATAGCACCTTCCCAGCCGGAAGTGCGCCTCGGTGAAGTTCTCGTCCTGCTGAATGGCGCTCTTCAGGAGGTCAATCGCCTTGTCCAGCCCCTTGTCATTCGAGGCATAGCTGATAGCCTTGTCGAAAAGCTCCTGAGGCCCTTCAGGCTTAGCCAGGCTGCCGGATTCACGCTTCGGCTTCCAGGGCATGTCCGGCACCGGCGCCCATTTGGCGAATACGGTATCCTTCAAGGAATCCGCCAGCCGCCCTCGTGAATCCGACCGATTGAACGCAAATCCCAGAACACCATCCGCTCCACGCTTCCGGCTCGCCGTGATCTGGACTATCAGGTTATGCGCCCCGCTGATCAAGATGCCGTTGTACACATGCCTGCCGTGCCTCCAGCGGACCATGCCCTCTATCCAGTCGCGGAACAGCTTGGCGGCCTTGGGGTCGGTCTCGGATTTGTAGTTCATCGGCATGACCGCGTCAACGATCCCTTCCTTCAGCCAGCTCTCCCAATCCTGAAGGAGCATGTTGTACGGATGAGATTTCTTGAAATCCTGAGGGCACGGCTGGCTGCACACGACGGACGCCGTGACCTTCACCCAGGGCTTGGTCTCCTTAGCGCCCTCATAGACCCGCCGCACAAGCGCAGTCACCTGGTCACGTCGCCACTGACACCACTTGGGGTCGGATGGCGTGGGCGTTGTCTTGCTGCCGGTCTCCTGCTTGTACCTCCACACGGCCAAATCGCTGTATCCGAAGGTCGGGTCCCAATATCGCACGTAATCGAAGTGAATCCCGTCCACGTCATACTTCTTCACGACCTCCATGTAGACATTGTAGAGATAGTCCTGAACCGGCTTCGCGCCCGGATCCAGGGCATACTGACGGCTCTTGTCTCGTTGGCCCTTGTTATTCTTATTGACCCACTCAGGGTGTTTGCTAAAGGCATGATTGGGATTTTTCGGAGGAGGACCGTCCGCCCAAATCTTGTATGTGTTGATCCAGGCATGGACCTCCAGCCCCTGAGCATGGGCTTTCTCGATGACATATGCCAGAGGATCAAAATCGGGCAGGGTGAGGTTCTCCGCCCGGGGCTCGTAGGACGAATCATAAAGCGCGTCGCCCGTCTTGCGGACCTGCACTAAGAGGGCATTCAGGTTTGCCCGCTTCGCATCGGCGATCAGTTGGTCAATGCCCTGCGGCGTCACCATATCCGCGTTCGGGCCGTAAGATGAAACCCACATTGCCCGAAACTCGGGCTTCTCCTGGGCAACGGCCGAAGTGCCGAGCGCCATGAGGAAGATCGGGAGCAGGGTAAGCGCATACTTGAAAAACATGAGTACCTCCGAGTGTAACTGGTGATGGTAAGTTATCCGCCCCGGAGTCCGACTCCTGCAATGAAAAAGGGCCGGAATCCCTCTGGCCCCCAATACTCCACCACTCCGCTACTCCAATACTCCGGTTGGCTCGCAGAACCTAGTAAAAGTACGTGTTGCGTGCAAGACGAAAACCGCCTATAATATAGCCAATCCTTAGCTGTGGAGAGCGATTTGAAAACAAGATCAGGCCGGGTACTCATACCCGTCATTATTCTGGCGGTTCTCGTGCTGGCGGTCGGTATGGGGACGGACAGCTCGTTCGCCAAGAGCTTCAAGCCCTGCAAGCTGGTGATCCTCTTCTCCGGCGACGACTTCGGCAACATTAAGCCCTGTGGGTGACACAGCGAAGCAGACCTCGGCGGGGTCTCCAGACGTGCTACTTTCCTGAAGGGCGTTCGCGATGCGGGCGATGACGTAGTCCTGGTGGATATCGGCGACATCGTCCAGGGCGCGGACCAATACGCGAAAATCAAGGCCGATTTCTATAGCAAGGCCCTGTCTCTGATGAAGTACGACGCGGTCGGAGTGGGAGAGACCGAGCTCCGATATTTCAGCGAGAGTCATACCGACAAGCTATACGGCGACGTTCCCCTTATCTGCGCGAATGTCACCACCGACTCGAAGAAGCTTTTTGCCTCGAAGCCCTACATTGTGAGGCAGACCTCCTCAGGGCTCAAGGTAGGGATCATCGCAGTACTCGGCAACCAGGTTGTCTATCCCGCGATCCAGCAGCAGGCGGGCATGACCGTAACTCCTCCTGAGGAGATGCTTGCAAAGCAAGTTGCAAAAGTGCGGAAGAAAGCCGACCTGGTCATTCTCCTCAGCCACGCCGGGGAGCAGTCAAGGAAGTTCGCAGACATTCCGGGCATTGATATCATCCTGAGCGGCCACTCGGGCGGCGCATCTATGGAAGCTCCCGAGAAGATAGGCGATGCGCTTTATATGATCACCAAGAGCAGCGGCAAGTATATCGGCAAGCTCGTTCTGGATATCGGCGCCGACAAGAAGATCACCGGATTCGCGGGCGAATACGTGCCGCTGGGCAAGAGCTATCAGGACGACCCCGAAATGGCCACACTGGTTACAGACCAGGATAAGGCATTGGAGGTCTACTATGCCGCCATGCGCGCTCAAGTGTCACGACCGAGTCCCGGGCAACCTAACGCGCCTCATGCTCCTCAGCCGTTCGTGAGCGCGAACAAGTGCCGTGAATGTCATGCGAGCGAGCATGCCTCCTGGTCGAATACCGGTCATGCCCGGGCATTCGAGGCGTTGCGCAAGGACAATCGGCAGACCGACCCTGATTGCGTGAGTTGCCATACCACCGGTTTCAAGGCGAAGGGCGGCTTCACATCCGAGATTGTCACTCCTCTTCTGAAGGGAGTCCAGTGCGAAGCATGCCACGGGCCGGGGGTCATCCATTCCAGGAAGCCCGCGAAGGGATATGGCCTGGTTCTCGAATCAGCGTGCCTTCAATGCCATGACAGGGCCAATAGCCCTACTTTCGACCGCAAGATGTACATGGCAAAGATTGCTCACAAAAAAGAGGCGTCTCAGTAGGAGAGAGGTATGGGAGTCTGGGAGTGTGGAAGTGCGTGAGTGGCCCCCATACGCCCATACCCCCACACTCCCACACAGCCAAAGAGTTGGAACCACTCCGCCGCGTATTACGTTTCCATCTATGGGAGTTCACGATGAGACTGCGTTTCCTAAACAGATGCTGGTTGCTCGCCCTCGTGCTTCTGATCGCCCTTCCGGCGTTGGCCGCGAATTTCGAGCAGGAGATCAGTGCCGGCAAGAAGGCGTCCGAGGAGGTCGCGAAGGAATCCAAGTTCATTGACGACGCCGCCCTCCTCGATCGAGTCCGCACGGTCGGCAGCGCCATCGCAAAGGTAGCGTCTGAGACGGAGATCAAGGCGACCTACGGCCAGCCGACCCTCGCCAAGTTCGATTACTCGTTCAAGATCATTGACGACAAGGATGCGAATGCCTTCGCACTCCCCGGCGGGTTCGTCTATGTGAACAAGGGCCTGCTCGATTACGTGCAGTCGGACGACGAGCTCGCGGGAGTCCTGGCTCACGAGATCGCGCACGTGGCGCATCATCATGGGATGCAGCTCCTGAAAGCTGAACAGAAGCAACTTACCGCCATGGCGCTGGCGATCATCGTGGGCGCGAGCGTGGGAGTGGACTCCAGCACCATCGGGGACCTCGCTCAGGCGATGGCCCTCGTCAGGATCGCCAAGCTAAACTCCTACGGCCAGGACGCCGAGGTTGACGCCGATCGGACCGCCGTGGACTACCTCGCGGCCACGAAGTATAACCCGGTCGGCATGCTCACCTTCATGGAGCGCTATGCCCGGGACGAGATTCGGAAACCAGGCATGGACTACGGCATATTCGCCACTCATCCGCCCTCCACCGAGCGCGCGAAATGGATAATAGACGAGATCGAGAAGCGCGATATCCCCATCAACCGCCGCCTCGTCACTACTTACATGAAAGTCGAGGTCAAGCCGGTCCCTGATTCGACGGCCTCATCGGTCTGGATCGGCGACATCGAGATCATGCGCATGGCGGACTCCGGTGGTGAGAAAGCATCGGCCCGGTCTCAGCACATGGCCGACAAGCTGGGGAACCTGCTCCTCGCCGGAGCGGGGCTTCGTGACGTGAAGATCGGCGGCGGAAGCCAATACGTCACCATCATGGATCAGGTCCTGATCTCCCCAACCATGGACGACGCCGAGCTTGCCGGTACCTCCGTCGCGGACGTGGTGAACTCCACCGCCACCGCCATCCGCAAAGCCCTCCTCCAGGAATTCCTCAACAGCAAGTACTAGGGGGTCCGGAGCGCGTATGCCGGCCGGTCCGATTCACTCTCAGCGGCTGCCGGTGAAGTGATCGTGATCATGCCAGATATAGTGAAGATGAGGATGCTCATGGATTCGATCTTTGTGCCGATGCACATGTTCATGGATGAGATTGGCCGCCAGCAGCAGATCAAGATCCGATAGAGCATCCGCTATCGGCACGTCGCACAGGAGACCGTGATCCTCTGAGAGAATGAGGGCGCGGTCGGCAACTTCCGCCAGGAAAGCCAGATCGTGGCCTGCAATGATCAGAGTGACCCCCGATTCGCCCAGCGCGTTCAGGAATTCCATCAGCCATTGCTGTGACCTTGGATCGAGCCCGGCGCTCGGCTCGTCCAGCAGGATGACGCTCGGCCCACATGCTATCAGGCTTGCCAATGCAACTTTTTTCTTCTCGCCCCCACTCAGCGTCTGGGGCGACCTGTGGCGCAGATGCCGGATGCCGAACAGGCTTAGAGTGTCGCTCACGCGTTGTTCGACATCGGCCGAGTTCGACCTCAATTGCAGTGGCCCGAACGCCAATTCATCTTCTACGGTCGTGCTGAACAGCTGGGCATCGGGGTTCTGAAACAGGAAACCCACCTGCTGCCTGAATCGTCGCGAGAAGGGCGGGGCTTCCACCGTCTCCTCGGTAAGCACCGTACCGAAGGCTGTCACACTCCCACTATCCGGGAAGTACAAGCCGTTTAGCAGATGAAGCAGCGTGGATTTGCCGCTGGCGTTGGCGCCCAGCAGTGCAACGCGTTCTCCGGCAGATACATTGAAACTCACCTTGTCGAGTACCTGACGCCCACCAGGGTACGAGTAGTCTACATCCTTGATTTCGAATATCAGCTTATCGTGCATTGCGTCCTTACAACAGATGATCTACCAGAAGCACCCCAGCCATGACCAGGAAGACTCCGGCGATCCAAATGAAATCGGGCAGCCTCAGACCGGCGACGCTTCCAACCTGCAAGTCACCGTCGTATCCCCGGGAGACCATCGCCTGCCGCACCTCCTCAGCAAGCCGGTGCGTCCGACCGAAGAGCACTCCGATACCCGCAGCGACCCATCGCTGCTCGTTGCGCAGGGATTTCGAACTGATGGTACGGCTCAACTTCGCCAGGTGGATCTCTTCGGCGGTCAGCAGGATGAGCGACATGTATCTTTGCATCATCGCCAGCGTCATGCCGAAGACCCTGGGCATGCCCAGCCGCCTCAGCGCATTGACCAGCATGGATGAATCTGTACTTGACACCAGGACTGCGGTCAGCGTGATGCAGCCGACGGATCGCAGGATGAATCGGACGGCGATGACGAGACCGGGATGGGTCACGGTGAGCGATGACGGCAGATGCCATGCCCCAAGTCTGGCATTCTCCCCGAATTGCCAGAGTGTCAGTACGGCAGGACCCGGGGTGACTATATTCAGAGCTGCAGGTAGTATGATGGCCGCGCTGAACAGGGGAACTCCGAGCCACAGGCGGCCCATCCTCCTGAAAGTGAGCTTGCTGGATACGGCGAGAACCAGGGTTAGGCAGAGCAGAATGGCGAGAGGCAAGATGTCCTTCAGCAGAGTAGCGCCGAATACCAGCGCGAGTATCCCGAGAATCTTGGCTCTGGGCTCGATGCCGCAAAGCCAGGACTCGGTTCTGTTCGCCCCTGAAAGCTCGCCGGCAAGCACCTCTCCGATTCTTGCCAGCGCCCTTCTTGCGGAAAGCGGATTCCGGCCCGTCCGCCTGGTTGGAGTTGGGATGTCGCGGTCCGTGGTATTGCTATACCATTCAGGAAGGTTCATTGTTCTCACGACCCGCCAATATCTTGCCAACGAGAATGGCGAGCGTCGCTACCACGGCGACTCCAACCATACCGGCTATTATATACGATACGCTCAAGGTGCATACGGGCGCGCTCTCCTGTCCCCTGAACGCATAATCCGGCATCGGCGCTTTCCAGACTTCACCCAGCTTAGACATTCCCGACGGCACGTAACCCACTAGCTTGCGGATCTCCTCCGCACTCCACTCTCCCCAGGCGGACCCAGCCCCGAGCTTTGCCGGCAGGATCAACCCCAGGGGCGACAACACGACCAGGGCCAGCAATCCGATCCAC
>DASRZD010000662.1:0-3253 GCA_035686805.1 Armatimonadota bacterium | reverse complement strand
ATGGTGGCGATCACCGGCCAGGCTAAGACCACCTCCCTGGGCAAGGACTCTTTCCAGGAGGCCGACATCACCGGTATCACCCTGCCGATAACTAAGCACAACTTCCTGGTGAAGAGTCCCGAGGAGCTTCCTCGGATCGTGGCTGAGGCGTTCCATATAGCGCGGACAGGCCGTCCCGGGCCGGTGCTGGTTGACCTTCCTGGGGACGTAGTGCTGAATCAGCTTGATTACAAGCCGGTGACCAAGGTGGACATCCCGTCGTACAAGCCGAATACGGTCGGTCATCCGCTTCAGATCAAGAAGGCGGCGAAGCTGATCGCGGCGGCCGAACGACCGGTGATCTACTCGGGCGGAGGAGTCATCTCTGCGGACGCGAGTCCGGAGCTCCTGGAGCTCAGCGAGCGCACGCATGTCCTGGTGACAACGACCCTGCTTGGTAAGGGCGCGATCCCGGAGACGCACTCGCACTCTCTTGGGATGCTGGGCATGCACGGAACGGCGTATGCGAACTATGCCGTGGCGCATTGTGATTTGCTGATAGCGGTCGGCGCTCGGTTCGATGATCGTGTGACTGGTAAGCTGGATGCATTCGCGCAGAAGGCACAGGTCATCCATATTGACATTGATCCGGCGGAGATCGGCAAGACGGTCCACGTGGACGTTCCTATCGTGGGTGACTGCAAGCTCGTGCTTCAGGACCTCCTCAAGCGCGTCGAGCCGCGAGAGGAAACGGAGTGGAATAAGCAGGTCATGCGATGGAAGACCGAGTACCCCCTCCATTACAGCGAGGACGGGTTACTCCCGCAGTACATTATCGAGCAGATATGGGAGGTCACGAAAGGTGAGGCCATTGTGGCAACCGGCGTGGGCCAGCATCAGATGTGGGCGGCGCAGTTCTACAAATCGATGCATCCAAGGCAATTCCTGACTTCGGGCGGCCTGGGAACGATGGGCTATGGCTTCCCGGCAGGGATTGGAGCGAAGGTTGGCCGACCGAAGGATATCGTGTTCGTCATTGACGGCGATGGCAGCTTCCAGATGAATGTCCAGGAGCTGATGGTGGCCGTCGAGAACAAGATCGCGGTCAAGGTGGCGATTATGAACAACCAGTACCTCGGGATGGTGAGACAGTGGCAGGAGTTGTTCTGGAACCATCGCTATTCCGGGGTGGATATCGCCGCCCAGCCGGACTTCGTTAAGCTGGCAGAGGCTTACGGCGCAGTAGGCATGCGCATTGACAAGAAAGAACAGGTCACCGATGCCCTCAAGAAGGCATTGGAGATCAATGACAAACCGGTGATTATGGACTTCCGCATCGAGCGCGAGGAGAACGTCTTCCCGATGATCCCTTCGGGGCAGAGCATCGAGGAGATGATGGTCCAGCGGCCAAAGTAGGAGGCGAACATGCAGCATACAATCACAGCATTAGTCGAGAACAAACCAGGTGTCCTGGCGCGAGTATCCGGCTTGTTTGCACGCCGAGGGTTCAATATCGAGTCGCTGGCCGTCAGCATTACGGACGATGTGACCGTTTCGCGGATGACCATCGTCGTCGAGGGCGATGACACCGTCTTGGAGCAGATCACCAAGCAGCTCCACAAGCTGATTGACGTGATCAAGGTCGAGGATTATCAGGGCATGCCGATTGTCCAGCGTGAGCTGGCGATGATCAAGGTGAATGCGGAAGCGCCCGCCCGACCGGACATCATGCAGATAGTGAATATCTTCCGCGCGAAGATCATTGACATCAGCGACAAGACGTTCACGGTCGAAGTCACCGGCAGCGTGGACAAGGTCAATGCGATAGAGGAAATGCTCAAGCCCTATGGTATCAGAGAGCTCGTCCGCACGGGACGGATCGCGATGATGAGAGGGGCACGGACTCCATAACGAGGCATAGACGGTGGGCAGGTGTTACTCCCACACGCCCATACTTCCACACTCCCATACGTACGGGGGTATGGGGGTTTGGAAGTATGGGGGTTGCCGGTCTGTTGTCCATATAACGAGGAGGATGAATCAAATGGCACAGGTCTACTATGACAAAGATGCGAATCTCGATGTACTGAAAGGGCGGAAGATCGCCATCATCGGCTACGGAAGCCAGGGGCATGCCCAGGCGCAGAACTTGCGTGACAGCGGCGTTGAGGTGATCGTCAGCGACTTGCCGGGCACGGACAACTGGAATAAGGCGATCCAGGATGGCTTCAAGCCCATGTCGGCCTCGGAGGCTTCGGCCCAGGGCGACATCATCCAGATCCTAACCGAGGATGAGGTCCAGCCGCGGGTCTACAAGAATGAGGTAGAGAAGAACCTCACCAAGGGCAAGACCCTCTTGTTTTCGCACGGCTTCAATATCCATTTCGGGCAGATCGTCCCGCCGGCCGACGTTGACGTGATCATGGTCGCGCCGAAGGGCCCGGGCCATCTCGTCCGAAGAGTCTACACCGAGGGAGCAGGAGTCCCGGCCTTGATCGCCATCCAGCAAGATGCCTCGGGCAAAGCGAAGCAGACAGCTCTCGCGTATGCCAAGGGCATAGGGGCGACCAAGGTCGGCGTGCTTGAGACGACGTTCAAGGAGGAGACCGAAACCGATCTCTTCGGCGAGCAGGCAGTCCTCTGCGGTGGAACGACGGCGCTTGTCCAGGCCGGGTTCGAAACCCTTGTCGAGGCCGGATACCAGCCGGAAATCGCATATTTCGAGTGCTTGCACGAGCTGAAGTTGATCGTAGACCTTATGTACGAAGGCGGCATTAGCTGGATGAGATACTCAATCAGCAACACCGCCGAGTACGGCGATTACACCCGGGGTCCGAGGGTCATTAACGAGGACGTTCGGGAGGAGATGTGGGCAATTCTCGAGGAGATTCAGAGCGGTGAATTCGCGAAGGAATGGATTCTGGAGAACGTTGCCAACCGGCCGGTTTTCAATGCGGCCCGACGCAACGCGAAGGAAGCGTTCATCGAAGAGATTGGCTCAAAGCTCCGCGAGATGATGCCGTATCTCAAAAAGAAATGATGAGTGAGGAGTGATAAGTGAGCAAACGCGTTGGTTTCAGATCACTCATCACTTATCACTCATCACGTATCAGCCCAGAGGGGGGCAATTAAGTGAGTAAACGGATAATCATATTCGATACAACGCTGCGAGACGGCGAGCAGTCACCCGGGGCGAGCATGAACCTCGAGGAGAAACTGGAGGTCGCCAGGCAGCTTGCACGGCTGAAGGTTGACGTCATCGAGGCCGGCTTCC
>DASRZD010000661.1:0-2687 GCA_035686805.1 Armatimonadota bacterium | reverse complement strand
TCATCAGCGTGGTTACGTCTGTTTCATCCAGGAAATCGGCGGTCTGCCTGTAGAGGTGGGAGACAGCTTCACGGCCTGTTACATCATCGGGTACTTCAATTCCGTCGCAGACATGGAATTCGAGTATGACAGACACAGAGGTTTCACCTCGTTGGCTGTGACCGAGCAGTACTGGCTGCTCAGTGAAGGCGTAATTGTACAAGAGACGGCCAACTGCTACAGAATCGAGACCCAGGGCCGTCAGCCCTATCCTGAGCGTTGGCGCGTACTTGTTCATGGAAAGGGAGAGGCTCTGATAAACGGAAAACGTGTCAAGATCAACGGTGAACATATTGTAGAGGTACCCTGATGAAATCAGCAGCGAGAGAAAGACGAAAGGCTGCAAACAAAAGCATGAAGTTCGCAGGTACTTTGGCGCTGATCCTTTATGCCAATGCATGGGCGGCCAAAGAACCAGTAGGCATTCCCATTTCCTACATGCTCGATAAGGACGGACAGGTCTCACTTGCCGTATACGACGGCGAGGGCCGACTGCTTCGCGAAATCCTGCGCGCTGAGCCACAGGAAGCCGGTCCCCACACGGTTGTCTGGGACGGACTGAAGCAGGACGGTACTGCCGTCGAACCAGGCACTTGTCAATGGAGGGTGCTTCGCACGCCGGGATTGACTACTCGCTATGTCATGATGCTTGGCACGAACGGAACGCCGGACTATGCCGACTGGCCCGGCGACCACGCGGGACCTTCGGCGGTGCTCGTGGACGGCGATGATATGTACGTCGGTGCGAGAGCTGGCGAGACGGTGCCGGTCCTGATCAAACAGAATCTGGCCGGAACCAAGCGGTACTGGCAGTTGCGGGCAAAGGGCGTCCTGAGGATGCGGATGGATGAAGGGAGACTGTACGTGCTCCAAGTAACGGGCGAGGTCCTGATCATCGATCCCAGTACGGGCGGTGAAGTTGGGACTGTAGTATTGACGGCACCCAAGATGCAATTCGACTTCAACCACAATGGCTCAGCCACGGCACCCGGCTGGAAGCCGGTGGCAGTTCAAGAATACACCAAGGCGAACGGCTACGGCTGGGACAACATCAAGGGCATCACGTCCATAGATCGTCATCTGGGCGATCCCATGCTGCGAGATTTCCACGCGTGGAACGTCTCTGAGATGCGGTCGTTTCTGATCGATATTCCCTATGGTCGGTACACGCTTCGCATGCATTATGGTGATTCTGAAGCAGACCACGAGCAGATCGCCCTCTGGATCGGTGCCAAGCAGCAACCGCTTAATCCGGTCTCGGTCAAGGCCGGTGAGTTCAAGACAGTGCAATTGGTGACGCACAGTGACTGGGGCAAGAATGGGACACTGGACATAGGCTTTCGCAACCTGCCCGGCGCCAAGCCGGACTGTATCATCAACGGCATCGAGATCCTCGATTCCTGGGCGCGAATGGATGTGCGCGACGGGCTCATGGTGGCGTGCTTTCCCAACAGCAATCTTGTGCAGTGGATTGATGCCCGAACAGGGGATGTGCTCGACAAGGCAGGGGTTGAAGCCCCACGGGACATCCGATTTGCGGTCGATGGGACGGTCTTGGTGCTTCTGGATAACAGGATTGCCTCGATCTCGCAAAAGGATCACAAGCTCGTAGATCGTATTGCCGGTCTTACGAAACCGGTGGCGATGAACGTGGATCAAGTGCTTGGCGACATCTTGGTGGCCGAGAGTGGTGACAGCCAACGTGTGAAGCGCTTCAGCAAAGACTACGAACTTAGACAGATATATGGCGCCCAAGGCGGTCGCCCCGCGCAGGGTCTTTACGATCAGCCGACCAGTTTCCTTAATATCGAGAACGTCGCCGGCGATGGACGAGGCGGCTTTCTGGTGAGTGAATCCGGCGTTGCACCTCGGCGGACCAGCCATTTCCGTGCGGACGGCACGCTCATTCGCGAATGGTACGGCGGACAGCAGTTCTTTCAGCATACTTGCCCCGACCCTGAGGATCCCAATGTGCTGTGGCTGGACTCAGAACCGGGCTGGGTGATGCAGGTTGTGGCAGACTACGAGGCCAAGACATGGAAGGTCCGGGCTACATATGAATTCGCCGAACTCGGCGCCGGCTTGATGTCAAGAAAGCGAGGCAGTGGGCGGTGGTGTGTGGCCCATCGCGGCGGCCAGACGTACCTCTGGAGTGATTTCGCCTGCCCCCCATTTATCCTGCGCGTGGATGAGCCTGGCCGAAGACTAGTGCCTGTAGCGGCCGGCGGAAATGTCGGGACAGTATCAACGATATCTGCATGCCCGCAACCATGGCTCGACGCCCTGGCCCACAGCGGCTATGATATCAAAGATCCCAAAGTCCGCCGAAACCACACCGGATGGACTTGGGCGGATTCCGATGGCGATGGAATATTGGACGCGGAGGAGTTTCGCCTTGCCGAAAAGGGCGCTCGCGTTGGGGGCGTCGTGCATCTCGACGACAAATGGAACGTGTACTTCGGGCTGCGCGGCGACGGGCCAGCCTATGGTATGATGCCGAACCTCGGTTGGACGAGTTGCGGTGCTCCTCTTTGGGATTGGTCAAAGGTCCGGATGGGGCCGGACCTGGGCCTGTCAGGCGATGTCTCAGCGGTATTCTGCAATGGGCAGGACGACGTGTATCTCACACTCAAAGGCCAGGACGAGGG
>DASRZD010000660.1:0-8989 GCA_035686805.1 Armatimonadota bacterium | reverse complement strand
TCGATGAACCCCGTGATCCGCGTTCCTTCCGCCATGATGTTGTTGGTGTGGAAGTCGTCCATGATGACGAAGTCGGTATACGAGAGGATCGCGTCTCGGTTCTGCTGGAGGCTCGCAATAGAACGGTTGAGCACCTCCCTGTGCGCCACATCCCGGTCTCTCAGCACCTGGGCAGCACGGGCGAGCGTGGTGTCGAAGAACGTTGCAGTGTCCGCCTGACGATACAGTTCGTCCAGCGCGCTATACGGTGTGTTGTAGAAATCATTCTCTTCGGCAGCCCTGAATGTGTTCTCCCTCCTGTGCGCTAGCTCCCTGCCCGGTTTCATCTCCACGACCTTCGCGACTGCCTCTCCAAGATGGAAGTACAGATCATCCTGCTCACTTGGATTCAGTTCCTTTTCCGCCTCCTCCATAGTCAGTCCAGGCAGCCGCTCCATCACCAGCATGCGATCCGTTTCGCCCGGGTATAGCTTCGGGACGAGCCCGGTGGGACCGAACAACTCCAACGCCTTCTTCTCATAGTCCTTGCGCGGGTGACCGTCATAGTACTTGAATACGGCAGGCTCTCCCCGGAATGACCCGAAGGTGACGAACCACGTGCCGCCTCGGCACTCCGGCTGCTCACGGTCCACGGAGTGCTCCGGATTCGCTTCAAGGAACGCGGCGAGATGCGCCTCGGCTCGCCTCTGCAATTCAATTCGCCAAGGATCCGTCTCAGTCATAGTCGTCCCTCAAGAGGTCCTGTACAAGCCTTCAACACAAGGACCCTCGTTGGCTTCCAGAATTCGTCCGGCTCGCCGCCCTCGATCGTATGGAAATCCGCGCGTTCGACGATTTCGAGTTCGGCTTCCAGGACCTCCGCCTCCATCTCCTCGCGCGTCAGTTGATGGCCATAGCCGAACACCCCGCTCTGCTTGCCCTGACAGTCCATGCTGAACTGATCCCCCCGTTCCAGGATGCTGTATGTTGCCGCCAGTTCGTCGGCTTTGTCGGCATCAGACCGCCAGCCAGCGCCCCAGGGCTTGTGATCCTTGGCGACGTCGTGGTCGTTATACGTCAGCAGAATCCTGCCTCCCGGTTTGACCACGCGACCGGCCTCCCGAAGCAGGCGGACGCGGTTGGCATGCAGCGGCACGTGGTGGATCATCTGCGTGATGAGCAACACGTAGTCGAACGATCCATCTGGGAAATCCAGCGACTTGCCGTTTCCCAGGCGGAACTCAATGTCCATTCCCAGCTCTGTGGCTATGGCCTTCGCCTGCTCGAGCAGTGCGGACGTCACATCCACCCCCGTGACAGTGTAGCCCATCCGCGTAAGCTCGAATGCCTCGCGGCCCGCGCCGCAGCCGACGTCGAGCACGGTCGCGGGAGGCGACATGAATCGTTCGACCATCGCGCGTTCGACTGAATAGAACCCCTGGTTCCTCGCCCGGTCGCGGTAGTACTCCAGTGACTCCGGCGTGGAATAGTAATCCACTACCGAGCGGAAAAGCTCCTGTTCTTGACGTTTTCTCTCTCTATCCATTTGCTGGGACGTTCAAGTGAAGTTCCATGTACAGGTTTCCTGTTTCGCTCACTTCGCCGGTGTAGAAGAACCCGAAGCCCTCGTAGAGGGATCGAGCAGCACTGTTCTCCGGACCGACCCACAACTCGATCTCTCTTGCCTTGGGGTAGTTCTGCCTTACCCATTCTATGAAATGCTCCACGGCCTTCCTGCCCAACCCTCGACCTTGATGCTTCCGGTCAATGAAGAATGAGACGAGGTTAACGCCCCTCCCGTAGTCACGAAAGCGAAAGCATCCTATGGGCTTCCCGCCCTCCTCTATGAGGTAGGGGAAGTACTTGCCCGGGAATACGTAACACTTCGCCAGCGAGTGGAGAGCTGCATCGCCGCGCAAGTGTCTGTACTGCTGTCTCTTGGGCTTGAGCCTTATGGCTTCTTCCCAGTTATCTTTGGTGATCTCAACAAAATTCATATTGATCAGACTGTGTTCCGGGCGATGATGATCGCTCCCCATCCGGCTTCGATGCTCGCCTCGCGCCTGGCCCCGCAAATCGCGAACCCCGCTTGCTCCAACTCATGGCAGTACCAATCCAAAGTCTCGCAGCGGATACCTTGGCGTTCGCTCTCAGCTAGCTCTCTGTCGAGCACCCCGGCCTGAGCTTGAATCGCTGGTTCAAGCGCTGCGAAAACCTCAGGAAAGTGCTCCCGGACATCCGCAAGTGCGAGAGCGCAGTTGAGGAATAGAATCCCGTTTTCGCAAAGTGCGTCCGCCGCCCTGGCAAGGTACTTCTTCCGATCATCATCCTCCCACAGGCAGTGGAGCGTCTTGATGTCAACCCAGAGGTCGTACTTGCCGTCCAGAGCATACTCATCGCCGACAAGGTCCATGCATAGGAACTCAATGTCGAAGCCCTTATCGGCGACCACCCCACGCGCGCGAGCGATGGCCTCCGCAGAAATGTCCACACCAGTGACTACATATCCCGCAGCCGCCAGGTGGAGGACATTCAGTCCATCTCCGCAGCCAGCCTCTAGAACTCGCGACCCGGGCGGCGGAGCGAGGTCGGACTGCATGAACTCGGCGAAGGCGGGAGGAGTCGCCAACTCAGGTCTCCAATGCTCCCGGCCCTCGGCGTACGCTACTCTGTAAATGCTCTGCCAGTATTCCCTATAGTCGGACACGTTGCTCACGCTAAGGTGTCTCCTGTCGAGGAAGGCGCTAGAGTCGCTTGTAAGTTATCACCGCCGAGTCCGGCTGGTTCTTCAATTCCACTGCCAGGCCATTCTCGGATAACTCTTTGCCGGATACTTGGATAGACTCACCTGTGTCCAGGTTATTGGCCGAATACTTGGACTCCACGTCCAATCCCTGAAGCTTGAACCGGGCGGATTCATAGACGCTCCCCGGCCGGCGAAACGCCAGCACCATCCCCTCGTCGAGGTCAGGGCGGTCGAACTGGAATGCCATCCAGACGTCGTTCTCCAGGCTGTAGGGCGTGAGGGGGTAGTAGTCGCCCAAGTAGTACTTGCCGACCTGACGCCATTCATCCACAAGCTTGCGGGCGGCCGGATAGTCGGAGTCCGTCTTCCGCATATCATAGCAGAGGTTGATGCCCGGGCAGGCGCAGCTTCGGAAGGCATATGCGTCGAACTGATTGATTCCCGTTCCGTAGAACGGTATCCATGAGGCGATTCCGTAGGTATGGCACTGCTGGCTCGTGGGTTCGAGGAGGTAGTCGCTGCGAAGGAGCGGAACCGACCGCCGCAGGGTCTCCACATCATTTCTTCGACCGCCCGATGCGCAGGTGTCAATCAGCATGTCAGGATGCCGCTTGCGCAGTTCGTCCCAGAATGCCAGAAACCCCTGAACATACCTGATCTCGGTGATCCCCTGCCTGTCCTCAGGATCGTTCGCCCGCCAGAATCCCAGAGGGTCAATGTTGAAGTCGTTCCTGTACAAGTCTATGCCCTGTTCTTTGATAAGCTTATCCACGTGCTCAGTCAGCCACTTGAGGGCATCTGGATTCCCCAGGTTCAGCAGCTTCTGTTCCCCATCATTGCCGAGCAGCCATTCAGGATGGGCGTCGTAGAGCCACGTGTCGGGAGTGACCCTCTCCGGCTCAAACCAAACAATAGACTTGACCCCCTTGGCATGCGCATGATCGGTTATCGCGCGGAGCCCACCGGGGAAACGATTGGTGTCAACTTCCCACGTGCCTGTATGCGGCCAACCGGTCTTGTTGACGTACCAGCCGGCATCCATCCACCAGTAGTCGAGCTTGATGCCCTCCTCCAGATAGCGGTCCACGAAGAGCTTCTGATTCTCCTCGTTCGCGTGAATCATCTCGCCGAACTGGTGAGAACTGCAGCCGGCCGCCTGAGGAGCGACGGGCTTCCCGTAGGGCTTGGGGAAGTTCTCCTGCATCATCCACTGTCGCCAGACGTTCTGAGCGTGAGTTCGGTCGCCCTGCCAGAACTGGAGGGCGATCATGGGAGTCCTGACTTCCTCACCTGGATGGAGCTTGAAATGGGTCAACTCCTGCCCGCACCGAACTGCCAATCCAATCGCATCATCCCTTACGAAATCAGCCGCCCATTGTCCCGGCCAGCCGATTGCCATGATGACGCCTTCCCTGTTCCAGTCAACGTTGAAGTAGGGAAGGTCGCTGTTCGAGGACCGCCCGCCCGAGGTAGTGATCCGCTTGCTCGTTCCTGCTGTCAGGGTGTCGTCAATCGGCTGATAATCATTTGGAGCGCAGATGCTTCCGACGTGATGATGGAGCACGAACTCCTCGTTACCAGAGCGCTGAAAGACCGTGTCCATGGCCCTCAGGTCGGAGAGGATGGGAGTATCGGCCTTGCCGTTATTCTTGAAGTAGACCGTCCACTCGACCGTGGGGAAATCGGCATATGCCAGGGCAACGCATCGGACCTGGAGATTGGTCTTCGAGTCGTCATAGGTGGTGGTGTATTGCGTGCCGTTGCTCAGTTTCTTTGAACTGCGCTTCACCTTCCATGGGGAGAGGTCGCAGAGCTTTCCATCATAGCTGAATGAGAACGGCGGCTCGGCGGTCGGCATTCCCCTCGGCCCCTGGATGATCGGCATGTCCCCCAGCCAAACCTCGCTGCCGTCTTTCAGGACGACCTTCGCATCCGCCCAATCCGACTGGTCGCATGAGATCCCATCGCCCGCATCGCCGACCTCCAGTGCGAAGGCCCAACTGCCGTCGAGAGCCACGGCAACCGGCATCGGCGGATGACCCTCCCGAATCACGCCCGAGTTGAACTCTTCCTTGTCCCTGTTCCTGACTGAGAACACGACGCTGCCCCTGCCGCCGCTGGTCTGATCATTGCTGTCAACCCCCACGAACGCCGAAAAGGTCTTTCCCGGTCCAGGCAGCCGCACGATCACTTTACTCACCGCATGGCAGTAAAGCCCGCGCTCGTAGAGCGTCCCAGCGATATTCAGGGGCCTACCCGCCCGGGAATTCCGTTGGACGACATCATGATTCGCCAGCACTTCGAGCCCCGGCTCGGCCTTCGGGGCCTCCACAATCCCTTCGAATTTCGCAGCAGCCCATCGTCTGGCAGTTTGCATTTCCTTGGACGACGGGTTGACCGCTTGGGTCGCCTGGGAAACGCCGATCAACAACAGCACCATTGCCACTTTTATGAGTTCATTCATCTCCATCTTCGCCTCCGAAAGACCCTTCGCCGGGGGAGAGTATTTGACCTTCAACCAGTATCATCGTATCATATAGCCATGCGAATGACTCCATCTACCATATCCGTTCTCGTCAAGCCTGCCGGGCCTGACTGCAATATGCGCTGTACATACTGCTTCTATCGCCAGAAGACGGGCATGTTCCCGGGCGTGAAGGAGCATCGGATGAAGGACTCCACGCTCGAAAACCTGGTCGCCCAGGCGATGGAGATCGGGCTCGACCTCGCGATGTTTTCCTGGCAGGGCGGCGAGCCGACCCTCATGGGCCTGGACTTCTTCAAGCGGGTGGTCGAGCTCCAGCAGCAGCACATCCAGCCGGATCAGATTGTGACAAACGCCCTCCAGACGAACGGCATTCTCCTCGATCGCCGATGGGCGGAGTTCCTCAGGGAGCACAATTTCCTCATCGGCGTGAGCATTGATGGGCCTGCGGGAATCCACGATCACTATCGCCGAGATGAGAAGCGAGTCGGCAGCCATGCTCGAGTGGTTCAGAATCTGCGCATGCTGGTGGAGGAGGGGGTCGAGGTCAATACCCTCACACTGGTGACTGAGCGCAATGCCCGAGAGCCGGATAAGGTCTATGATTTCCTCCTGAAAACCGGAGTCAAGCACTTCCAGTTCATCCCCTGCATCGAGCCCGGGCCGAACGGCGAGCCTGCATTCTACTCGGTCACTCCCGAAGCCTACGGTGACTTCCTCGTGAAGCTCTTCGACCGCTGGATGGACAGCTCGATGGACATTTCGGTCCGCGATTTTGACGACCTGATGGCGATGTATCAGGGCCAGCCGCCGAATACCTGCATCCTCCAACCTCGATGCGGCGGGTACTTCCTCGTCGAGCACACGGGCGACGTCTTCCCCTGCGACTTCTTTGTTCTGCCCAGGTGGAAGCTCGGCAATCTCAACGAAACCTCACTCGCCGAGCTGAGGGAGTCGCCCAAACTCGCTGAATTCGGCGAGCAGAAGGCCATGCTCTCCGAGCAATGCCAGTCGTGTCCCTGGCTGACGTTCTGCTACGGCGGCTGCCTGAAGCACCGGACCGCCCTCGGCGGACCTGTCACCGAACCGACCTACTACTGCGAGTCATACCGAAAACTCTACGAGCACAGCAAATCCGTGCTCGATTCACTGCAAAACGAACAGTAGATAACCTATAAGGAATCCAGGAATCCAGGAGGGTTCGATGAGCAGATATATACTGTTTCTAGCTGTAGCTGTCACCTGCTGTAACCTCGCGAGTGCAGACACGTCCCTCAAGCCGTACTCGCCTTTCGATGAGGCCAAGCCTCGGATCCCAAAGGAGATCATGGAGGACAAGCGCCTTGACGTGAAAGTAAACGTCTTCGTCAAGAGTAAGAACTTCCGTGACCTTTTCGCTGAGATTACCAAGCAGACCGGGGTCAAGCTCACCGCCGACCGCAAGATCGCCGCCGAACGCGCGATCATCTACTTCCACGCCCGCCCCCTGCGCGATGTCATGGCCGAGGTCTCGGGCCTGTTCGGCTACTACTGGCTTCCCAAGGGCAAGGAGGGAGAATTCACATACGAACTGCGGGAGGATTCGCGCCATGCAGTTCACCGAGATCAGTTAAGAGAGGCAGGCAAGGATGCCTATGAGCAGTTGATTGTCAAGATGGCAAGAGATTGCGCCGAAGGCACCAAGAGCGAGGCAATGAAGAAGATGCTCGAGGATGATCCTGGGAATTATGACTATCTGGCAGGCAGCTACGGCAGACCTATTGCGAGCATATTCGCGCGTCTTGGCAAGGACTTCATGCACAGAGTGCTGAATGGCGAAACGATTCAGTTCTCGTTTGCCGATCTGCCCTCGGAGGTCCAGTCTGCAATGTTGGAGTGGAACAGAGCCTATGAGGCAAAGTTGGCAATGCAGGGAGAGCCGACAATCCAGCCTCTGACTGCAGAGGATATATCGAATGCTTCGATCAGATTCGAGAGGGTTTCCTATGGCACGTACAGGATGCCACGGTTGGGTTTTTCAATCAACAGTGGAAATCATAGCCACCTCATCCACTGGCCGCTTGGCCTGAAAGAAGATGATCTCTGGACGCTGACTGGCCATCAGCCTCCGCCGGAGAAGCTGACCGGCGACAAGCTTCCTGATGAGCCGGGGATCACGTTGACTGCAAAGCGGAAGGACCTCCGACTCGGAATGGAAAAGGAAGGCTTGATGCTGCACTTCGGCGATGCGATGCAGGGCATCGCCGAGCAGTCAGGAAGGGACATCATCGCCGATCACTATTTCCAGCAGGTATTCCTGAGGTCTCGAAACAAAGAGCCGCTTGGAAAGCTGGTCAAAGAACTGTGCGAGAAACTCGATTACTCCTGCCAGGTAGACGGCTCAATCTTGAGATTCAGGTTCAACACGTGGTATGGGCAGCCGCTGATGGAGGAACCCCCTGCAAGGCTGTTGGAGGCACTATGGGAGAAGCTTGAAACCATTGGCAGGCCGGATTTCCAGAGCCTCATTTCAATCGTGGGCCTGCCGGGCAATCAGGGGTCCTGGCCGGGTCTCAGGTCTATCCCGGGCATGGACAATGCGCTCAGGAGTCCGGGGAGTTGGAATATTTGGGACTCCTTCGGAAAAGATCTGGAGGCAAAGGCTCAGAATGAAGGACTGCCAGTCTCCCAGCTTAGCAAGGAGCAGCTCGATCAGTTGGCGGCCTGGGTCAAGCTCGTGCCGTGGGTGGAGTCCGATCGGGACCTATCCACGGCGATGATCAGGGCGATCAAGCCCGAGGCGAATGCCGTTGTTACCGGGCCCGGGGAGTCACTCATACCGGCTGGCAGTAAGTGTACTATGCTCGGATGGCTGGGCAGCTCATACCAGTTCGCTCCGCAGACCAAGCCACTCAGCGAGGAGGAGAGAAAGGAAGCCATCGCCCAGCGCAAGGCCGATGCCGAGGCAGACAAGGCCGAGGTGGTCAAGCCATGAGCAGACTCCTGGTTTTGCTAATCGCAGCCATCGCCATCTGCAGCCAAGCCTATGCAGCAAAACCATACTCGCCATTCGATGAGCCGAAGCCCCGGATCCCCAGGGAGATCACCGAAGACGAGCGACTGGACGTGAAGGTGAATGTCTTCGTCAAGAGCAAGAACTTCCGTGACCTCTTCGCCGAGATCACCAAGCAGACCGGGGTTAAGCTCACGGTCTCCCATGAGCTCGCCGCCGAGCGAGCGATCATCTACTTCCACGCCCGCCCACTCCGCGATGTCATGACCGAAATCTCCGGCCTGTTCGGCTACTACTGGCTTCCTAAGGGGAAGGAAGGCGGGCTCACCTATGAGCTGCGCGAGGACTCCCGCCATGCTGAGAAACGGCGGCAGATAGACAAGCAGCGGGCCGGCGAACTAAGAGACCTTTTCGCGAAGTTTACTGACGAGGTTATCGAGGATCCATCGGTTTTGGACCGGCTCTTGGAGGCTGAGGCCAAGTCCACAGGGGAGCCGCCCATGACACTGGCCTACAAGGAGGTCCCTGACCTGTTCTCTGCCCTTGGGAGGGAGAGCATATCCGATTGGGTGTCGGGTGGTGGCCCCGGTCAACTTCGCTGGGAGGAGTTATCACCTGATACGAAAGAGGGGCTTCTCAGATGGGTGAACACATTTTCGGAATACAGGCGCGAGCTGGCGACAGGGGTCGCCGATCCCGGCAAGGCTCGCGAACATGACTTGCAGGATCTTTCGCAGCGTCGTATGCAGTACATTTCGATGAGCGGCAGCAGCACCTCGATGCCGCA
>DASRZD010000659.1:0-4429 GCA_035686805.1 Armatimonadota bacterium | reverse complement strand
GACGGCTACTCGATCGAGATGGCGGAAAGCAAGGTTACCATAAGAGGGAGCAGTCCTCGAGGGGTGGTCTACGGGCAGGATACGCTTTTCCAACTCTTAAGCAAGCAGGGAGATGAACTCATGCTTGCCAGGGCGTCCATCTGGGACTGGCCGAGCGTTCCGTGGCGAGGGAAGCCTCAAACGTCACTGGAGGCGCACCTGCAGCCGGGCATCATGGATTGGTATGCCAGGGCCAGGCTGAACTTCATTGACCTTCGGAACGGGACCTATGCCTTCGAGCCGGAGGACAAGCTGGACGAGCCGACGATCAAGAAAGTGATCGAGGAAGCACATAAGCGGGGGATGGTGGTCTATGCGACCATCAACTGTGGCACGGAGCGCAAGCGATACGACACGATCATCGGCAAATTCGAGCGTTTTGTCGAGCTTGGAGCGGACGGGCTGTGGGCGTCATTCGACGACAAAGGACCGGGAGAGGCTCCGAAGGAGATCCTGACGAGGGTGATCGAGCTCGGGAAGAAGCATGGGATAATGGGGGAGAAGATCGCGGTCTGCCCACCGAAGGGGTCGTACCAGATGATCGTCAGCGACTGGACGAAGTCCGTGCTCACCGTCCCCGGGATGGACGAGGCGCTCTGGTTTTTCACATGCCTGCCGACGCCTGAGAACCTCCAGGCGGCGAAATCCATTGGCCTGAAGACCGCGCCCGCATGGTGGCATAACTGGCCCAGGAGTCCCGGACGGTCGATGATGGGCCCGTCGGTGCTGCCGGTGAGCTTCCTTGCCGGCTCGGTGGCTCGAAAGGAAGGACCTGCTTATCTCCCGATCCCATCGCTGGCGGAAGGATGGCATGAGCCGACGTATGAGGTATTGGCGACCTGCGGGCAGTCGTGCAGCGGGGTGATGCAGTGGGGCGGCAGCGCCTGGAAAGGCGAGTATACCTACCCTGTCATGGGCTGGTGGGCGTGGAATCCCGAGGGGCATGACTGGACTGCGGTTCGGCAGCGGATCTATGAGTTGGTCTACGGGCGGGCACACGTGAAGGACGCGATGGCGTTCGATGACGGCTTCGATCATCTGAGGCGGCTGTTCCTCTATCCCGTCGGCGAGCAAGTGAAGTTACCTCCGCGGCTGGCCGATGAGGCGGATCGCTCGAAGGCATTGAAGTTGATCGCCGACCTGGAGACAAGTCTGAAGCGCCTCCAGACGGCGAAGGCGGAAGAGAGCTTTGTGAGGGAGGAGCGCTTTAAGTCTTGGTTCCTCGACGCTCCAAAAGCCGAATTGGCGACCGCAAAGTCTGCAGCCGAGCTTCAGTATCCTGAGTATTGGTGGGACGAGCATCAGCGCAAGGTACTATCGGCGGTCTATGACGGAAACCTTGCGGAAGCAGACCGGCTTATCAAGGAGGCGAGACCTCGATTGCTTGCCCAGGCATCGGAAGTACGGGAGAAGCTCACGGAAGTCGCCGGCATGGACAAGTATGTCCGGTACTGGACCGACAAGGCCAATCTCGATGTCAGAGCCTGGCAGGCGGTGATTGAGAGGAGGAAGACCGAGTTTCCCAAGATGATCGAGGACATCGCGTACCAGCGGGTCGGCGATCTATCCAATCTTCTAAACGGACTCGATTCGCCGCCGAATGACCTGCCCGCCATTGCGACCGGCCGGCCGGAGTGCGAGCAGTTTTCCGGCGAGTGGCGGAGCGGCAGTTATGGTGATGCATTCATGTTCCTGCGGCCCAACAAAGCCTTCACGAATATTGGCGACTACTGTGAGGCAGAAGTACCTGCACAAGGGAAGTACGCACGCTTCTATATCAACGCGTGGGTCGGAGAATCACTCGGCCTGGAAACCATCTGCGGGCGATGGCTCGGCCGGAGGTTCATCAGCCTGCTCGATGGCAACAAGGTCCTCTGGCGTGAGGATGTCTCCAATCTTCCCGGCGGCAGATGGGTGACGGTCGGACTAACCGATAATATTGAAGAGCTCAGGCTTCGGGTGGAGGACACGTACTTGGCCGACAACTACCCAACCTTGATTTGCATCAGCCCAATCCGACTGGCAGGTGAGTGAGTTCTGGCCTTATTCAACGATGACAGGCTCTTGTTTCTGGATCATGAACACGTCGGCCGCATGGAAGACGTGGGCCTGACCATGAACCCGCCGATCAAGCGGGGGGTGTGCCTCCAAGTCGAGAAGGAGTGGGAACTTGGCGGAGCGAGGCCGCTCTGCATCGTGGAATGGCAGGGGGTCTATCGGTTCTACTATAAGATCGACCTGGGCAATAGGACGACCCTCGCCTTCGTCACGAGCACGGACGGCATTACTTGGGAGCGCCCGGAATTAGGGGTAGTGAGGTTCAAGGGCTCGACCAGGAACAACCTCGTTGACATTGGCGATCAGCACCCGAACGAAGTCTGCGTCTTCACAGACCCGACCGGACCGGACGAGCACCGTTTCAAGCTGGTTGCACACAGCCAGCAGGAAGGCGGCATGTATGCGATGACCTCGCCCGACGGCCTGAGGTTCACGCGAGTCCCCGGCCACCTGCTTCGGTTCATCACCGACAACCACAAGAACGCCTTCTATGATGAGCGTATAGGGAAGTACGTGATCTACCTCCGAGGCTGGGATCGAAATCGGCCGATCCACCCCATGGACGGCAGCCGGGTCGTCATGCGCGCCCAGACCGACGACTGGTTCAAACCCCTGGCGATTGACGAGAATGCGCCGAACCCATGGCCTCAATCAAAGAAGTGGGATGGGACGGATAGCGAGGGGCTTCGGCGGCTGAACTGCGAACTGCCGATTGTACTCTCATGCGACGACTCCGATCCTCCGAACTCCGATCTCTATCAGGCGGCGGCTGTTCAGTATCTGCCCGAGACGTATGTGGCGTTTCCGTCGCTCTACTACTGGTATCCCTGGCCGCCGGAGGGGTTCGTGAATGACGGGGTGCTCGACCTGCAATTCGCTCACAGCCGGGATGGAGTGCATTGGGGGCGTAACTTCCGCGGGGCGTATGTGCGGCTCGATCTCCCGGACGGCCCTTGCACGAAGATGATGCACATGCTCGTCGGTATGGTGCCGAATGGGAACTACCTGAGCCAGTACTACGTCGGTGGTCGAAGGAGTCACGGCGAGGGGCGGGTCAAGTCGGATACCAAGTTCGAGAAGAAGACGGAGATGGGCGATCCGTTGGTTTTCCGTACAGAGCAGCGGATAGACGGATTCGTCTCGGCGGACAGCGCGTACACCGGCGGCGTGCTGGTCACTAAGCCGTTTACCCTGATTAGCGATAGTCTCAGGCTCAATATAGACACCTCGGCAAGCGGCGATGCTTACGCGGCGCTGCTGGACGAGGGCGAATCGGAGATACCTGGCTTCGGGCTCGCAGAAGCTGATCGCATCCAGGGGAACGATACGCAGTGGGCGCTCAGTTGGCGTAAGAGCAGCGATGTGTCTCCGCTCATCGGCAGGCGGGTCAGGCTTCTATTGAGGAGCCGGAGCGCGAAACTGTTTGCAGTGTACCCTTAGGAATGGCAAGGAACAACGATTGCGCTCGTCGAGGCAGACCAGTGGGCCGCAGTCCAGCAAGAATAGTCTACCAGACGAGGTTATGCAGGCCGGTATGTCTGTGATCCTCGAAAGGTTTGTTGTGAGTGCCGAGCCAAATCTCCTGCAGGTCACTCTCGGCCTTGATGAGGGCGATCAGCGCATAGGCCGACGTACGCATGTTCACGCAGGTCCGCCCCCACCGGTTCTCCTTGGCGCCCTCGTAGAGTCCGTGGAATCCGCCGTCAATGCACGGATCCCCGATGTCCAGGTACTGCATCTCCAGAAGTCTCGTCATGGTCTTGTCGGTTGCTCGGCTTCACGCCAGGCTTCGGTTGCAGAGTGTACGCATAGATCGTCCTCAGGTCGGGAGCGAAGGCTATGGTGGTGAATCTGGGCTGGACTTTCTTGACGGGTACGATAGCGTCTATGATGCCATTTCCGGTCGCGATGCCGATCTGCAGACTTCCCACGGCCGGGCGGCACCACAGCCAGCTCAGCTTTCCACCAGACCGGCTGTCCGGCGGTCTTGAGCACGTCCATCTTCTCTTTCGGCAGCTTCGAGAGCAGCACGCTCGCGCCGAACTTGTCCTCGGCCCGGGTAGTAGTCTCGGCCACACCGATGCCTTCGGAAAGCTTGATGCCCTGGACCAGCAGATCGGTAACCGTGACAGGGTCGGACCCGGTGTTTCGGAAGTAGACGAACACATATCCGCCGAACGACAAGTGGGTCTTGGAGTAGAGGAGTCTCTCGCCGTTCGCGTCCTTCAGACTCCACCCCTCCTGCCACAGGTGCATGAATTCGGGGAAAGGCGTATCGGCGTCGTAGACCACGCCGATGACTTCGCCCGCGAGCAGAAACCGGAACACGCAA
>DASRZD010000658.1:0-2299 GCA_035686805.1 Armatimonadota bacterium | reverse complement strand
CCTGATATCCGCTCGCATCATTGACAGACCCCCGTTTGCTTGCTAGAATCACGCTTGGCTGTGAGGAGACATGTGGATGAATTTCAGACCCTATGACCGAGAGAAAGACAGAGAGGCCGTCCAGCGAATCTACCGAGAGGTAGGCTGGCTGCAGGAAGGGGAGAATGAGGAGCTCGACGCCTTCCTGGAAGCCGGCAAGACGCTCGTGGCGGATCTGGAGGGCTCGGCGGAGTGCGCAGTCGTTATGCTGCCGGGGACGATTCGCTATCTGGAGGAAGACCTTTCCTTCGCCATAGTGGGCGCAGTGACCACCAGCCGCATTGCTCGTAAACAGGGTCTGGCAGGCAGACTGACCGCTCTGGCGATTGCGGACGATGCCGCCGATGGCGCTCTCGTTTCCGGCCTGGGAATGTTCGAGCAAGGGTACTATGACAAGCTAGGCTTCGGCACCGGTCCATATCAGCATTGGCCGGCATTCGACCCGGCGGACCTCCTGGTAAACGTGAAAGCGCGAATCCCCCGAAGGATTTCAGCGGATGACTGGGAGGCGGTCCATGCCTCGAGGCTTGCTCATCTCAGGGGTCATGGCGGCTGCACGGTGACCTCGCCTAAGGAAACAAGGGCCGAGATGATCGCCGATAAGAAGGCATTCGGCCTGGGGTATTTCGACGGCGAGGAGCTTACACATCATGTGTGGATCAACCCGGAGAAGGTCGAGCCGGGGCCTTATACGGTTAAGTGGATGGCTTATCGGAATGGTGATCAGTTGCTGGAATTGCTGGCGCTCCTGCGAAGTCTGGGCGATCAGGTGCACCTGATTGAGCTGCATGAGCCTCCCGAGATTCAGCTCCAGGACCTCCTTCGGCGGCCGCTAACGAATCGCCTTGCAAGCAAGAAGTCCGAGTTCCAGAATCAGGTCCAGGCCGACGCTTACTGGCAATTGCGAATCCTGGACCTGCCGGGGTGCATGGCACGGACTCACCTCCCGTACGGCGAGGTGCGGTTCAACCTCCGGCTGGACGACCCGATAGGATCGCTGCTGGATGACTCTGCCCCGTGGCATGGGATCACCGGGGATTACGTGGTGACGCTCGGATCGGAATCCAGCGCCAGACTCGGGACTGACTCTTCACTCCCGACGCTCACGGCGTCTGTGGGAGCGTTCACCCGGATGTGGATGGGAGTTCGTCCGGCGAGTGGGTTGGCGGTCACGGACTCACTCTCCGGCCCGGCGGACCTCCTCTCGTCCCTGGACCACGCCCTCCTCCTCCCCGAGCCGCACCTGGGGTGGGAGATTTGAGATACAGCCAACGAAAAAAGATTGCATTTATATCAAAAATGGTATATCATGAGGGTGGCAAGTGCCGAAGATTGAGGTAGTATTCTATAAGGAGGGCGATGGAAGCGTTCCTGTCCTCGATTGGCTCAATGCCGTAAAGCGGCATGAGAAGCGGGTTTACGCAAAGTGCCTGGTACGCATAGCGATCCTTGAAGCGGAAGGGCATGAGCTTAGAAGGCCGCTTTGCGATTATCTCAGGGACGGCATCTACGAGCTTAGGGTGAGGTTCGGGACAGTTAACTACCGCATACTCTACTTCTTTAGCGGGCAGCCTGTCGCCATACTTGCGCATGGATTGATGAAGGACGATAAGGTGCCTGAGAAAGACATTGAGTTGGCCCTTATGAGGAAGGGAAGATTCGAGGGTGATCCGGAAGGACATACATATGACGAAGACTAGGAGTGCGACAAAGATTCTCAACAAGAGAATAGGCGACGACCTGGAACTCAAGAGGATGGTGGCAGAGGAGACGGTTAACGCCCGGGTCGCTCAGGAGATCTACGATCTGAGAACCGAGGCCGGCCTCACCCAGAGCGAGTTGGCGAAACGGGTGGGGACTACCCAGCCTGTGATCGCAAGACTGGAAGATGCCGATTATCAGGGTCATTCTCTGAGGATGCTTGTCCGAATTGCGAGTGCTCTGGGAAGAGAACTTGACGTGCGGTTTGTGGGTTCGCGAAGCAGGCAAAAAAGACCGGGAATGCGCAGTCTGGCACGGTGAGGTTACGATGAACCTGGGAATTGACGAACTCTTACACAAACCCGAATTGAGGAAGCCTCTGGAGGGGAGGCGGATTGCCCTTCTCGGGCATCCCGCCTCGGTGACGAGGGAGTGCCGGCATACGCTGGACGCGCTGATGGACCTGCCGGACGTGCGAGTTGTCGCGGCATTCGGGCCTCAGCATGGGATGCGGGGCGAGAAGCAGGACAACATGATCGAATCGGAGGACTACCTCGAC
>DASRZD010000657.1:0-3320 GCA_035686805.1 Armatimonadota bacterium | reverse complement strand
CCTCTGGAAGAAGGCCGATGAGTTCAACCTCATCCTGAAGTCCGGGCGCACGCACCTCAGGGATGCAGTGCCGATTCGTCTTGGCCAGGAGTTCGGCGCTTATGCCGTGACCGTCGCCAAGTGCGAGCGGCGGATTCTGGCGGCGCTGGAGTGCCTCAAGGAGCTGAATATCGGGGCGACGGCCATCGGCACGGGGATCAATTCGACCGTCGAGTACCGGGTTTTCGCCATCGAGGCGCTGAAGGAATACACCGGCATCGAGGACCTTCGCCCGCCGGATGATTGGGTGGAAATCACCCAGAGCGCGGGGGACTCCCTGGAGGTCTCGGCGGCGCTGAGGAACACGGCGGCGGCGCTCCTGAAGATCGCAGGCGACCTGAAGCTGATGTTCTCCGGCCCTGAGACCGGCTTCAACGAGATCGAGCTGCCGGCGGTTCAGCCGGGGTCATCCATCATGCCGGGGAAGGTCAACCCCAGCATGGTCGAGATGCTGGAGATGGTCTGCTTCCAGGTGATCGGCAATGACGAAGCGATCGCCCATGCCGCCCAATCGTGCCAGATGGAGCTCAACATCTACACCCCGGTCATCGCCCGAAACCTGTTCCACTCGATGAGTATCCTGGCGAACGGGATTTCGGCGTTCACGGGGAAGTGCGTGCGAGGGATCACCGGGAACGAGGCTCGCTGCCTGGAGCTTGCCGAGCGCAGCCTGGGGCTGGTGACCGCCCTCACCCCGAAGATCGGGTATCAGGCGGCCGCCGAAGTCGCCCTCGAAGCCGAGAAGACCGGCAAGCCGGTGAAGGAAATCATCCTGGGAATTTTCACCCCCCAGGAGATCGAGGAATTTCTGGATCCCTTGAAGTTGACTGAGCCGGGGGTGTGAGATCATATCAATTGGTTGTACTCAGCTGTGCTCGGAGTCGAGTAGGTGCTGCACACGCTTGGCAAACCTCTCTAGTTGATCGGCCATTGCGTGTTTTCCTATTATACGGTAACCACGCACGGCACAATCGATCAGTGGGAGTGCGGTTACTACGCTCTCTCTTGGGCCGCCCAGACTGCGAATCTGCAGTAAAGCACGGCCCAGGCTGTAACAGGTAGCGGCCCAGTCCTCTGGATATTCCGCTTCCGTCCTGGTCTCCAGGGCCAATACATAGTGCGAAACTGCAGTCATCAGATTATCTATCTCATTGCCAGTAGCTAGCTCAGAGTAGGCCACGCCCAAATTGCTATGGGTTGTCGCCCACTCCCGAGGGAAAGCCTCCCTACTATAGGTCCTTAGACTGGCATGGTAGCGCCTGATTGCCTCTTCGCCATTTTTGCCGGGGTGTACCCTATTGAGCTGAGAGTATGCCGAACCTAGGTTGTTCTGTGTCATCGCCCACTGCCGCGGGAAGTCCTTTTCAGTGTAGACTCTCAAGGCGGCCTCGAAACACCCGATCGCCTGTTTGAGGTTCTCTCCTCGATCCCCTGCCGGCAGGTCTGAGTACGCGTTCCCCAGGTTGTTCTGGACTAGCGCCCACTCCCAGGGGGTGGTTCTCACATCGAATATCGTTAGTGCAGCTTCAAATCTGCCGGTCGCTTCTCCAACATCAACTGTCTTGTCTATTGCTGACAACTCACGGCAGGCTTCGCCCAGATTGTTCTGCATCATAGCCCATTCCCGTGGAAAAGCCTGCTTTGTGTAGAATCTGACACAGGCCTCATAATATGCGATCGCTTTGCGTAGATTGCCAGGACGATCACCGGTCGTCAGTTCAAGATAGGCGGCCCCCAGGTTGCCTTGCGTCTTGGCCCAATCGCGAGGAAACTCTTGTTCATCCCAGAACTCCAGCGCCAGCTCGTATTCGCCGATGGCCGCAAGCAAGACCGACGGTCGCTTGGTTGGGTAGGTGCTGAGTGCATACCCAAAATCGAAGTGCAGATCAGCACTCTCCCAGCCGACGAGTTTCGAACCGTCGATGATGTATTCAGGCATGTCTCCCAGTAGGAGCGCCAGGTTCCCGGTTTCCCGCAGAGCGAGACATGTGTCCCACACCTCAACAAAGCCTCTGATAGCTAAAGCAGGCTGGTAAGCCATCTCATGATAGAGACGCTCTCTTACATGGCAGAACTCGGACTTGTTTCTCCCATGGTACTCGGCCAGCAGCTTATGATAGCTGATCTCCTCTTCCAAGCCCTTCCACCAGCTCAAAATGGCATCCCGAACACAGTCATGGTACCTGTATCTTGCTGAGTGCTCTGTCGGCAGCAGCAGGCAGGTTTTCTCAAGAGCACGCCAGTCCGGGCCGACATCGGTTACCTTGGCTCCCTGGAGGGCGGCGAATATGGCTTCGTCGAACCAGCGCGGGATTCCGAGAATCTTGATCGCCGACTCCAAGCGCTCAGTCCCCTTCGGAAGGCGCTCGATCAGGCGCTTAACTAGAAAATCGGCCACCTGCCTACTGGTGAACTCTCTTTCGGGGAATTCTTCGATGGTGGGAGTCTGACCGGTCTCTATCATCGCGTCAACGATGTCGCAGGCCATACGCAGGAAGAAGGGAAAGCACTTGGTAAGCTTCAGAATCCGCTCACGCAATGCAGGATCGGTGATCCCTCTCTTATCAAGATACTCTTCGGCTTCAGGCAGGTTGTCCAATCCTTGATCGTCTATCAGAGCCGAATCGAAGTCTTCCCATTCGGGCTTGTCCCGGCCGGCTATTATGAAAAGCACTCGCTTGCACCGGCGGTCGCAGAACAGGGCGAGATGGCGAATAACATCGTCCTGCACAACCGATGCCTGCTCATACGTATCGAACATCAGGATGACTGGGGCTCGTCTTCCTTCTTCATGCGCGTACCTTTCAAGGTCGCCTGTGAAGGCATCAAAAAGCCGATTGGATCTGTCTCCGAGGACTTCGACATCAGCGCCCCTGAAGGAGCCGGTTACTTTATCCTTGAGGTAACCGGCGACCGCGCCGCCCTTTGGAACCAGTTTTCCGGCATCAAGAACTCCCTCGGCGAAATCGGCGGCGGTTTTCTCAGCCTTTTCCAGCTTCTCAATCCTGCGGTAGACCTGCCTGAACGAGGGAAAGTCCGTCTCTCCAAGCTCCTTGGTGATCTCATTGAGCAATCCGGCCTCTGAAAGGCACGAATCCGCGCTCAAATCCACATAGGCACATGGAAGCGACCGTTGCCGGGCTACCTGGCGGAAGGTCTTAAGCAATTCGCTCTTCCCCACGCCGCCGACGCCCTCCAGAAACCAGACAGGCTTTTCTCTGTACGATTTCAGCTTGGCGTCAAACTGCTCAAGCTCGCGACCACGACCGGTAAAGTCGTCC
>DASRZD010000656.1:0-4976 GCA_035686805.1 Armatimonadota bacterium | reverse complement strand
AGGCCGGCGGTCGGCTCGTCGAGGATCAGCAGCTCGGGCTGATGCGCCATTGCCAGAAGCAGGGCGACTTTCGCCTGAGTGCCTCGGGAGAGATTCCTGAGCTTCTCGTCCGGCGGGAGGTCCATATCTTTCATCAGTTGCGAGCAGTATTCCTGATTCCACGTGGGATAGAAGCCGGAGCAAAACCAGGCCAATTGGGAGACGGTCATCCACTCGTACATCCGCTGGCCTTCCGCGACGTACCCCGCCCGGCGCTTGATCTCGATGTCCTTGCGAGCGGGGTTCAGGCCGAGGACATAAGCCTCGCCCGAGGTCCGATCCAGTAGATTGAGGAGGATGCGGATGGCAGTGGTCTTCCCTGCCCCATTGCGGCCCAGGAAGGCGAATACGCTCCCTTGCGGGACTTTGAGGTTCAAGTGATCCACGGCCAGCTTGCGACCAAAACGCTTGGTCAGGTCGCGAGTCTCAATCGCACAACTGCTATTCTCCACGGCTTTTCTCCTCCTTGGCCAGCAGCTCGTTTAGTCGCTTTTTCACGACCGCCCGAATCTCTTTCGGCGATGCTCCGAGGTGGTATGCCTCGACGATCATCCGATCAACCGCCCGTCCCAGCGATTCCCGGCGATAGTCGTCGCCAAGCTTGGGCAGTTCAGTACTGATGAAGCTTCCTCGGCCATGATCGGTGACTATGATTCCATCCGCCTCGAGCGCCCGGTAGGCCTTCGACACTGTGAGCGGGTTGACCCTCAGGCCGGCGGCAGTCTGGCGAAGTGAGGGCAGCGGATCGCCCGCGCGAAGTATCCCTGCGGCGAGGGCATACTTCACCTGCTCGACTAGCTGGGCGTAGATCGGGACTGAGCTGGTTGTGTCTATGCTGAAGATCATCGGCTTCCCACTGTGTTAGTGCTCTACTACAGTATAGCAGAGTACCGCAAGTTGTCAAGGGGTTTGCGAAAAAAAACTTCCTATGCAGGAAACGGAGGGCGGTTATGGACAATGGGACATCATGCACTCAACAGGCAGACAGATCATCCAGCCCTTTGGTTACGGGGGAGTAACGCTCGACGGCGGGCGCATCAGGGAGCAGTATGACGAGGTCAAGGCCTACTGCATGGGGATTGCCGACAACGACTACCTCAAGGGGTTTCGCGAGCGCGCAACCGGCAAGCCCGCCCCCGGAAAGGAACTCGGAGGGTGGTACAGCGCCAACTTCGGCAATTGCTTCGGGCAGGTGATCTCGGGCCTTGCCCGGTTCTATGCCTCCACCGGCGAGGAGGCCATCCGCGAGAAGGTAAACGCACTGATCTCCGGTTGGGGGGCGTGCATCGAGCCGGACGGCTTTTGCTTCTACTCCAAAACCAAGCTGGGCCCTCGGCTCTATATGTTCGACAAGATGGTCGGCGGACTGGTAGATGCCTACCTGTATTGCGGGAATCAAGATGCTCTCCGCTACCTCAGCACGATCACTGACTGGGCAATCCAGAACCTCAGCCGCGAGAAGGAGTACGCCAATGCCAATGCCGACATGTCCCGTCCTGGCGGCGATGTTTCAGAGTGGTACACGGCCAGTGAAAACTTGTTCCGTGCCTATCTAGTCACTGGCGAGAGGAAGTACCATGAGGCCGCTGAGTTCTGGGAGTACACGGAGTTCTGGGACTTGTTTGCCGCAAAGGCCAGTGTTTTCAGCCGATGCGATGCCTACCATGCGTACAGCCACGTGAACAGCCTGAGCAGTGCTGCCGCCGCATATCTGGTTAAGGGGGAACAGCACTACCTCGATACGCTCGTGAATGCCTATGACTTCCTGCATGAAACCCAATGCTTTGCCACCGGGGGCTATGGGCCGAATGAGCACCTTACCAGGCAGCGAGTAATGGATACCACGGCTCATTTCGAGACCCAGTGCGGCTCATGGGCGGCGTTCAAACTGGCCAAGTACTTGATCTCCTTCACGGGCGATGCGAGGTATGGTGATTGGGTGGAATTGCTGACATACAACGGCATAGGGGCAAGCATTCCGATGAGTCCTCGAGGCGGAGTGATGTACTACTCCAACTACCACCTGGATGGCGGCGTGAAGGAAAACACGGAAGGCGGCTGGGAATGCTGTACGGGCACCAGGCCCCAGGCGGTGGCCGATTACTGTGACCAGATCTGCTACGAGGACGCAAGTAGTCTTTATGTGGCGCAGTTTGTTCCTTCGACAATTCTATGGGATGAGAACATAACCCTTCGCCAGAGGACGGCCTTCCCCCAGAGCCCCGATGTGGACTTCACCATAGCCGTCAGCCGACCGACCCGCTTCTCGCTGAAGGTTCGGATTCCCGGGTGGCTTGCGGGGCCCATGACTGCAAGAGTGAATGGCAAAACGGTCGAGGGACGGAAGAACGATCTGCATTGGATGGTATTCGATCAAGAGTGGCATGACGGAGATCGGCTGACGGTCACTTTACCGATGAAGCTGTGGGTAAGCAGACTCGAGCCGGAGAGGGAATACCCGGCGGCTATCATGTATGGGCCGGTTACTCTGGCAGCCGCTGCAGCAGAGAACCCATCAGGCAGAATGGACCTCGCGAATCTCAGCTCTTCTCTGTGTCCTACCGATCAGCCGCTCGTGTGGCAATCGGCAGCCGATCCTGACGTGGTCATCAAGCCATTCTATGCATACGTAGAGGGAGAGAGGTATTTCCTTTACCTGGATCCCTATCGCCGAAAGGCTACTTCCTTCGGAATCGCAGGCCGGCAAGACTGAGCAGCCCTGCTCCCAGAACCGCCAGACTGGAGGGTTCAGGAACAAGGGTAAGCGCGTTGAACTGTATGTTATCAATGCCTGCGGGCACCGAAGGAGACGTGTAGAATGAGCCGAGATAAATGCCGGCAGTTTCGTGAAAACTTGCCCAGCGAGAAGTGTCCGAATTGAAGTCGAGAGTCAAGTTGGGTGTTGCTGTGGTATTGACTCTCCACTCGATGTGCCCCGTGCTAGTGGCGTAGTTGAAGGACCAGGTCAGGGTTGTGTAATTCCAGCCGATATGTCGGTATGCAGCGTGGACGGCTGTAAAGGCATATCCTGTCCCGCTTGGAGCGGACGTTCCATCCATGGTCACGTTACTGAAGCTCCAGTTTGCCGTCCAACAGTTAGTGGAGTAGTTGTCTATGAGGCTGGACGTCATCAGCTTGGCAGTACTATCTGCACCCAGGGACGAATGAATGCCCACTCGAGTATCTGATCCGCTGCCGGGCACAGGATCATAGACCCAGAACCTGGCCCAGCCGGCCGCGTAGCCAAACGGGTACTCACGCAAATCGCGGTAGTTCCAACAGATCTGACCCGGGACTTGAGTCGCATACTTGTTCGATACATCACCGGCGACGACAAGCGATGGTCCCGTCGCCGGGCCGTACCCATGATCGGATAGACGATCTCCTACCGCATAAGATTCGAAATCGTCTTGGAACGTCCATGCCCCAACTGCCGGCATGGACAAAGTCAGGATGATGGCAATTGCAGTGAAGTAAACCAGCAACGCTCGCATCTTTTCCTCCTATTCGTCTGCGCGATTCAGTCGCGTCTGTTAATAGAGGCGATCCTAACATGTTTATCATACAAGCTTTTCAGGAATTGTCAAGCGAGTTAAGAAAAACTGGTAATAGTACCAGGTCCGACTGCCGGAGGACGTTGGGATTGATATGGTTACTTAGATGCTTTCTGCGACAAGATGAAGCTGGCAGTGGAGGTCTTGCCGGAGACGAGTTTGGCGTCCAGCGGAATTGCGACCGCCTCGAAACCATCGGCTTCGAGGCGGAAGGTGTAGGAGGCGTCGGGGGTTAGACCGGTGATCGTGAATTCGCCCTTAGAGTCGGCGCGGGTCTGGTTGTGAAGGGCATGGAGTTTCAGGCGGGCCACCTGGAGCATGGGCAGGATCTTCGCATTCGCGATCGGCTTGCCGGCGGAATCCTTGACCGTGCCGGAGAGGGTCGCAGGCGGCGTGAGGGCGATATCGGCGGCCGAAGTCATTGAAACCCAGCGAGTCAACGGGTCATAGGCCACGAGATAGGATGACTGGGGCTGGGTGTCGAGGACGAATGAATAGCTGCCGTCGGGATCGGACTCGGCGAGGCCAATGGGGCCGTTTTCGGTGATGAGTCGGATTAGAGCGCCTTCGACCGGCTTACTCGATTCGGTCACATGGCCGGATATCTTCACGGCGGGCGACATCTCGATCTTGAGGTCGGTGACAGTTCCTGTTTCGGGAATATCGAACTCATGCTCAACAGCCTTGTATCCCCTGGATTTCCCCATGACGGAGAGAAGCCCTGGACCGGGGAGCATGCGGATGGAGAAGCTGCCGTCCGTGCCGCTGAGCGCCGGATGGCTCTCCGGCGAAATGACCATCACCCCCGCAATGCCCGCCCCTGTTTCCTCACCAACTACCCTACCCTGAACAAGCGTACCTTCCACGGCTCGGAGCGTGACATGGGATGAGTGATTCGCATTCACTTTGATCTCCCCCACTGGCTCGATGGGCTTGTCCGCCTCCAACACGAACAGGGCGTAAGTCCCGCTGGGAAGGGAATCGAACTCGAAGCTGCCGTCGGACTTAGTTAGGGCCGTCCAATGGGCGCCGTCCTGGGTATCTGTTCGAGCGGCGGTGACTCGGATTCCCTCGACCGGCATCCCTGATATCTTGCCCATGATCCAGCCTAGTAAGGGTTTGCCGGGCTTGAGGATTATCGTGCCGGAGCCGACCCCATCTTCGTAACCATCTTTTCGCACCCGAAAGGAGACGTCCCACCCCGAGGGGAGGCCGGCTATGCGGAACTCGCCATTGGAATCGGTGACGGCAGATGCCGGGAGCTTGAGCCTCTTGAAATCGAGGTCCTCGATGCCGAAGTAGGCGGTCTGCGAAAGGAGTTCGGGGACGACCGATGCACCTGATATCGGCTGGCCCTTATCGTCCGTCACGACGCCGGAGATG
>DASRZD010000655.1:0-5345 GCA_035686805.1 Armatimonadota bacterium | reverse complement strand
TTGGGTTCCACTTGCGGCACCTCCTTCGGTTCAGAAAACGCTGACACGCACAGCAACGGCAATACAATCAACAAGATGGCTCGACAGTTCATTTGGCATCTCCCCGGTCAGACTATCACCGGTCGAAGCTCGGCACCTTCGTCTGCTTTCCGTTGTCGAGCGCTGACTTATGGGCAATGATGCCTGGCACTGTGTAGGCAAGAGCCTCGTAGATATCAATGGCTGGGTCACGCTGGTTCACTAGGGCATCCACGAACTCATGGGTGATGAACGGCTCAGCGCCTTCATGTCCACCGCCGACTCGCATAGGCTCCGGGAGCTCGTCAATCCACTTTGGCGGCTCGTACTTCTCGAATGCCGCCAGGCCGACGTCATATCCCGCACCGTCCTTGACGAACTTGTCGGTCGCCCGGCGAATGACCGGCCCGACCCCGTTCGGGTGCGGCTCGAACAGACTCATCTTGCTTCCGTACCACTGCGCCCGCTCGACCCCGCCGAACGCGCCCCTCCAGTTGATAGAGACTCGGAAGGCATGGCCCTGGTCGGTCTTGAAGAGGGCGGTCTCGTTCCAGAACTTGTTGTTTCCATAGGTGTTGCCCTCCATGATCGGATCGCCGTCTCCCCAGCCGATGCAGGTTGCTTCAACCAGCCGCTCCCCCGTGACGCCGATCAGGAAGGAGGTGCAGTGGGTCGGGTAGAGCATGGGCGGATAACCCCATCGCCAGGTATGCTTGCCCTGTGCATCCTTCCAGAGCGAATACTCCATGCCTGCATGGTGATACTCGGCCTCGGTATAGTAGATGTCGCCGAACTTGCCCTCTTTGTGCATCTTGCACGCCGACATCATGACCGGATGATAGTAGCTGGTCTCAGCCATCATGTAGGTGAGGCCGGTCTTCTGCTGGGTTTCGAGCAATTCATCAGCCTCTTCGATAGACATGCAGGCGGGGACTGCAGAGATAACGTGCTTGCCTGCCTTCATGCATGCCACGCAATGCCGCACGTGATCAGGCGCGCCGGTGAACACTGCGACCGCATCCACCTTCTTGTCCTTGATCAACTCCTCCAGGGACGGATATGGCTTGTCGCACTTATAGACATCCTGCAGGCGCTTGCGCCTGTCTGCCCTGAGATCGCTCACCGCTTCCACGATGCAGTTCGGGTCTCGATGCCAATGAAACGCAGCCCCGAACCCACCGCCGACCACTCCGATCCTTACCTTCTTGTCCATTCCTCTCTCCTTGTCTGCCTGCGCCATAATAACATCCGGGGCCAGTGCAGCCCCTGCCAGCGCCATGCCGCTCTGGCAAAGAAATTTCCTCCTCGAACTGTCCATGGACGACTCCCTCTCGTTGCCTGTCATCTGTCCTCCCATGGATAAGATATCTTCGTCAACTGCCCACCCTTGCGCGCAGATTCGAGCGCATAGATCCCCGGCAAGGTCATCCGAAGGGCCTCGCGCATGTTGACCGTCGGCTCCTTCTTGCAGGCGATTGCCGCCAGGAAGTCCTCGATCATGAGACCATCCGCCCCGCCGTGGCCTCCGACGCCAATCGAGTGGGCATGCTCGGGCCGGCTCTCGGTCACCGGCAGGTTCATGAGGCCCTGCATCCCATAAACCGCCTTCGTACATGCCAGCACCTGATATTCCCCACCTGCGAGCGGCTGGGTCTTTTCGAAGTAGCCCTTCGTCCCATGGCAGACATACCGGTGGAATGGCGCAGGATGGGCGTTCACGAAGCAGGTCAGCAGCTTTACGACGACATTGCCCTTCGTCTTGAAGATGGCGACCATGGCATCGTCATCCTTGGGGTCTTTGTGAATGTGGCTGCCCGTACTGAAGCAGCTTACATTCGCCAGGTCCTCATCCACCCACTTGAGGATCGGCCCGAGCGAGTGAGTGCAGTAGCGGATCGGCTCATAGTGCTTGCGCCAGGGAGTGATCTCGGGAAGATTGCCCAGATCGGCAACGTATTCCGCCTCGCAGTAGAACGGTTCGCCCAGGAGGCCCTTCTCCTTCATGTCAAGGCACGCATCAATGTACGCCCAGAAGTTCGTCGTCGCGCCGAACAAGTAGACCGCCTTGCTCTTCTGCCCGGCGTCCCAGAGCGCTTGCGCCTCGGGAATCTCATGGACCGCCGGCACGTCGCTGAGGACGTGGATGCCCCGGTTGAGGGCCTCGATGGAGCAGGCGGCGTGAGTAGACGGCGGACTCTCCACGAGGACGGCGTCCACCTCGCCCGAGTCGAGCATTGCCCTGTAATCCTCGAATATCGCGGCGTCGGGATGATCGCTCTCCGCCCTCTCTCGAGCCGCCTGATTTACGTCGGCAATCGCAGCACGCCTGACCTCATCGAATGCACCACTCGCCCCGATGAGCACATTGCTCCGAATGCCATAACCAATGACCCCAAGGTTTACCATTTCCGCCTCCCTATCTGATAAGTGATGAGTGAGCTAACCTCCAAGACAGTTCACTCATCACTTATCACTCATCTTCCGAGGATCTTCAGTGCCGTCTCCGTCTCGATGACCCGTCTGGTCTCCTGATCCATCTCCACCGACCGAAAGCTCGCCCACCTAAACCACATCACCGGATCGTTTCTCTCCGCCGTGAAGATATCCGACCCAACGCACAACTGCTTCGCCGGTACTGACTCCACGATCTCCCTCATGGCCGCCTCGCGAGGGCCACACAAGCAAAGGATGAAGTTGCTGTATCTCTGCGCCGCAAGCATCGCCTCGCGCCAGAGATCGCCCAAGCCCGTATGCCCGGCGATCACCGTCAACTTCGGAAAGTCCCGGCAAAGTCTGGCGCACTGCAAGGGATGCGTGTACATCGGCGTGCCGTCGTGGAAAAGGATTGCGATCCCAAGTTCCTGGCACAGTTCAGCGACCTTGTCCATTTCTTGCGAGGTGATCGAAAACCCCTGAAGCCATGGATGAAGCTTTAAAACCTTCGCGTTGTATGTGTCCTTACACCGCCGAATCTCATCCAGCGCCGGATTGCCTATCAAAGGATTCACGCACAACGCCCCGAACAGCCGCCCCGGCGCCTGGCTGCAATACTCAAATATCGCATCGTTCTCCGGCCGATGATCGGTACATCCCGAATAAAGGCTGTTCAGCGGCGAGATCAGCGCGCCGTCAACCCCATACTCCCCCAGCCATTCGAGCAGATTCTGCGGAGTATCCTGGTAGCCGGGCCTTGGCGATCCCCCCAAGTGAGTGTGGAAGTCAACCGCCCTCATTCGACGCCCCCAAGTATCCACATCAAGTTCCCGCTGAATACACTTTCCAGCACATCGGCATCATTCACGAACCGCGTGATCTTCTCGATCTCGATCCCCATGTCCGTCTTCGGCGAGTCCGAGCCGTAAATGATTCTGTCTGAGCCGACCTGCTCGATCAGCGTGCATACGAACGACGCCAGGTGCTGCGAGGTCTCGATGAAGATATTCGGCACGGCGCTCGTCGAGGCAATGACGTCATTCCAGTAGTCCGCATACGCCGCGTGCCCCATGATGAACCGGCCCTCGGGGTATCTCATCGCAAGCTCGGTCAACTGGAACGGCGAGCTGCTGACCGCCGTCCCCGTATGGAAGTAGATCGGCTTCCCGCGCTCAATCGCCATCTCGACGACCGGGAAGACAATGGCATCGGTGATCTGAAACCCCTGAATCGCCGGATGGAGTTTCAACCCCGCTGCACCAAGATCGAACGCCCGCTCCAGTTCCTCCGAGTTCCCATACCACGGATTGACGGTGGCAAATGGGATAAGCCGTCCGCGATGGTGCTTCGCGGCGCCAAGAACCTCGTCATTGCCCTCTTTGTTATACACGGCGATGAACCTGTCCGCCGGCACGATAATCGCGCTGGATACCGCATGCGCGTCCATCTGCGCTAACAACTCATCCGCCGTCTGCGAATCCGTCAAACCCCGTCCGACGTGGCAATGGGCATCAATGATCTTCATCTTGTCACACTCTGAATCACTTTATGCAGCAGTTCGGCTTCCCTCTTCGCTGTCTCCTCCGGCTCGACGACGTATCCCAGGATCAATCGCGGAATCACGCGCTCCGCGACCGGACAAGTGCCGTCATCGTACCTGCCGGAATGCCCGCGATTCTCTGGGCAATGGAACGCGTGCGCCGCCCGATTCTCGATCAACGGGTGCTTGTACGCGGGCTTGCCGGTATAGCCGATCGAGATCGAGTTGAAGCCCTCACCGGCGATTGCCTTCTTGAACGCCTCGAAATGCTCATCACACCCGGTGAAGGTCGCCGCCCAATGATAGAACGAGTGATTCGCGCCCTCGGGCCCTCGCTGAAGCTGAATCCATCGGACCCCCGCCACCGCCTCATCGTAATAGCGCGCATTCGCCCTAAGCTTCTCGATGAACGCCGGCATGACCTCCAGTTGAGCAAGCCCAATCGCCGCGGTCGGCTCGTTCATTCGATAGTTGAAATCCAGATTGTAGGCAACCGACAAGAAGGTCGGCGCGCCCGCCTGAGCGGCAATCTTCTTGCGAAGGACATCGGTGGCGGCGGTCGCCATCCCGCCGTCGCCGATCGAGAGCTGCTTGCTCGCCTGGAAGCTAAAGCAGCCCACATCCCCCCAAGTGCCGGTATAGCGCCCCTTATAGTCGGCGAGTAGGGACTCCGCGCAGTCTTCGATCACCAGCAGTCCGTGCTTGTGGCCGATCTCCACAACGCGGTCCATCTCGGCAGGAAGTCCCCAAGCGTGGGTGCAGATAATCGCCTTCGTGCGATCGGTGATCGCCGCCTCGATGCTGTCAACGTTCACGTTATGCGTGACCGGGTCAATGTCCACGAACACGGGGATCGCATTGTTGTAGAGGACAGCCATCGAGCCGAAGATGAACTCCGAGTCGCAGATGACTTCGCTGCCCGGCCCTGCCTCAGCACAAAGAACCGCCGCATGGAGGGCGCTCATGCAGGTGTTGATCGCGACCGCATGCTTTGCGCCCAGCAGCAGGGCAAAGGCCTCCTCGAAGCGAGGGACGAACTGCCCGCCATGCAGACTTGTCAACCGGCCCGATTCCAGCACCTCCTTCAGATAAGCCATCTCATTGCCGCCATATTGCCGGCCCGACATCTTGCTCTCTTGCTCCAGCAGCTTCTCTTCCGTCATGATAAAGCCTCCAACTCGCCGATGAACTTGGATAGCCCCGACACGCATTCGTCGGCGATTTTCTTGCCCAACTCAGCGTTCGCCCCGGTGAAGTCCCCCATGACCCCAACCTTAATCCTCGGGTCCTGGATCACCCTCGGGACGACAAACTCGCTGTCCAGCGCCTTGATCTTGTTCGCGAACATGTATGG
>DASRZD010000654.1:0-7308 GCA_035686805.1 Armatimonadota bacterium | reverse complement strand
GCCTCGATCGGCTTGACCCCCTCCTTGGTGAGGATGTCTCTGAGCTGGCGCAATATGAGGATCACGCCGCCGTGGAGGGCGTCATAGTCCTTGATCTCCTCTGCGGTCTTGATCGCCCGCTCGAAGTTGTCCAAAACCGGCAGGAGGCGGATGACCAGGTCCTCGATCGCGAACTGGCTGACCTGCTGGAACTCCTCACGGGAGCGCTTGCGGAAGTTGTCGAACTCGGCGAGGGTCCGGAGGAATCTGTCATGCTCCTCGTCCGCACACTTCTGAGCCTCATCACAGCGCTGTTTCAGCAATTGGACATCGGCCTGGAGGGCCGTCGGATCAGACTCGGCGACTACGTCGGCCTCCTCGGGCGACTCGGTGAAGACCTCCTCGGGAACCGAGCCGGTCTCCCGAAGCTCCTCGTCCCTCTGCTCCTGAGTCTCCCCTGAATCTATCGGAATCTTCCTCTTGTTCTGCATCTACGGGCTACCCTCCACCAACTGCTGGTCGCGCTTCTTGATAATGGTATTGATCCTCAGGACGGCTTCCGCGACTTCGGCAGCCGCCTTGAGGGCATAAGTCTTCACTCGGACGGGGTCAATCACCCCGAGGTCATACATATCGGCGATCTCGCCCGAATCGCAATTGACCGCCAATGAGGCCTTGCCCTGCTCGGCCTGGGCGGCGATGACATCCTCCACCTTTTCCAGCGGATTGAAGCCGGCGTTGGCGACCATCTGCGCGAGCGGCCGCTTCAATGCCTGAACCGCCGAATCAACTCCGTAGGCCGCCATACCTTTTGCACTCTCTCTAAGCGCGGCGACTTCCCGTGCGGCAGCGACCTCTATCGAGCCACCGCCGGGAACGACTCCTCCGAGTATGACGGCCTGGACCGCGCACGCGGCATCCTCGGCAATGCGCTCGCGCTCGTCCTTGACTTCTCGAGTGGCAGCGCCGACCAGTATGGTAGCGGCAGGCTTGCCCGCTCCACCGACTATTCGGATGTGCTCCAGCCGTTCATCTTCGTATACCCGCGCGCATTTCCCCAGAAACTTGGCAAGCTCGTCGGCCGGCTTCTTGAGACCCGACCGCTTGATGCTCTTTGCGCCGGTATGCTCGACTATGCGAGCTACGTCCTTGGCGGAGACTCGGCGGATGACGAGGATTCCCGCGTCCGTGAGCGCCTCCTCGGCCATATCGGCGACGCTCTTGTGAACGACGACCAGGCGCACACCCAGGTCAATGATCTTCTGGAGGTTCTGGCGAAACTCGTTCTGAAGTTGGAGATACCGTGCGAACCCCGATTCGGTGCCGAGGGCGTCGTCCTCGAGTTGCTCGGGCTCGAGCGCGTCGTCAATCACTATGACTGAGGCGTTCTCGACCGAGCGGGGCATCAGGCGGTTCATCCGCTCCTTCTCGATGATCAGGCCGGTGAAGACCTCGCTCTCCGCGCCCTCTTTGGCGACGATGGCATCGGCAAGCCGGAATCCCGGGTCCTTGAGCTTCTCCTCGCCGACGAGTCTGGCGGCCTGAGTAACGAGGTCCGCGACGTCACTGCTCTCTCGTCCGGCGATGAACGCCGCCTGCCAGAGGAGAGGATCATCGAAGCCCGAGACGGGTTTCGCCGCCGACTCGATGACCTCCAGGGCCTTCCGAATGCCGGCGAGCATCCCTTCGATGACCTTCGTCACCGGGACGCCCTTCATGGTATGGCTGACTCCCTCGGCAACGAGGGCACTTGCCAGGATAACTGCGGTCGTGGTGCCGTCGCCGACTTCGGAATCCTGGGCGTTGGCGGTTCGGATGACCATTCGGGCGGCGGGGTGATTCGCCTCGATGCGGTCGAGGATGGTGCTGCCGTCATTGGTGATGGTCACGTCACCCAGCTTGTCCACCAGCATGCAATTGAGGCCCTTCGGCCCGAGCGTGCCTTCGATGGACGAGGCCAGCGCCCGAACTGCGGCCGCATTCGAGATGAGAGCGGACATGCGGTCGTCGGATTCCCCGGCCGGCTTCTTGGCGTTCATATTCATGGCACTATTGTAGACAAGAAGCGGGGGAAATGCAAGAAAACTCGTCGAACGGTTGCGGTTGCGCAGCTCGTTTCGTTGATCGTTGATCGGTTGGGGTCGGACAGGTCGGACTAGTCAGACGGGTCAGACCGACTAGCGTTTCACCATATGCTCAGGGATGTCAGGACATCGCTCAGGTTCGATGCCATGAACTGGACGGCGGCGACGGCTCGGCGGTAGTCCATCCGCGTGGGGCCGACGACCCCTATGCTGCCGCAGACTCGCCCGCCGACCGAGTAGCTGGCCGAGACGAAACTGCATTCCCGCACCTCGGCGAACTGGTTCTCCTGGCCAATGATGACCGTGACCCCTTTGCCCAAGAGCGAGCTGCTTAGAATCTGGTAAAGGAGTCTGCGCCGCTCAAGGGCCTCAAGGACTGCGGACATGGCGGCGTGCTGGGCGAACTCCGGCTGCCTGAGGATGTGCGTCGTGCCCTCGACGAAGACCTCATCGTCGGTGGCGGACATCAATACCTGCTTCAGGATGCCGGTCGCCTTCCTGTAAAGCCAGTTCAGCCTGATCAACTCGGTGGGGAGCGGCTTGGCACGTTTGGGCAAATCGCTGAGTTCAGCTCCCGCGAACCTCTCGCAGAGCAGATTGCCCATCGAGGTCAGGCCCGAGGGAGTGAGCGCCTCATGGACCTCCAGCATGCGATGGTCAATGTGGCCGGTATTCAGAATGGTAACGATAAGGATCGTCTGGCTGGCGATTGCGGTGAGCGCGACGTGCTTGATGCTGATCGAATCCATCTGCGGCGGCGTGGCTAGCGAAGTATACTGAGTCAGGCCGGAAAGGATTCGGCAGCTCTGCTGGAGGATGATCTCCACCTCGTTATCGAGGGCGACTTGTCTTGCCTGTCTGGTCTCGGACGGATCGAGCGCCGGGTCGGGCATGAGCTGATCCACGTAATACCGGTAGCCGAGATCGGAAGGGACTCTTCCTGCTGAGGTATGAGGCTGGCGCAGGTAACCGAGGTCGCTGATGGCAGCAAGCTCATTGCGAATGGTCGCGGGTTTGACGCCGAAGTTGTGCCTTTGGACCAGGGACTCCGACCCGACCGGCTCAGCCGTCCTGACGTAATCGTTCACGACGGCCGCAAGGATCTGACGCCTTCTTTCCCCCAGTTCCATTGACACCTCGAGAGGCCTGGCAGCCTCTATGGAAGAGTATATCATCGGACAGGTGAGGTGTCAAGACGAATCACCTCACCCCTCGGACGTTGCGGAGGAGGAGGGCGCCGAGGAGGAGGAAGATGGCGGCGAGGGTGAAGATGGCAGCGAACCCAGCGAAGGCGTAGTGGGTGACAATGCCGGTTGGGGTGTGAGTCACCGTGCGGCCGAATGATCCCAGGAGCAGGCCCGAGATAGGCAGAATAATGGTTTGCGGAAGCGTCATCGAGATATGCCATACAGCCATGTCCTTGGCGGCGTCCTCTTTGCTTGGGAGGACGTCGCAGGCGAGGGCCCAATCAACGCTGTAGTACGCGCCGTATGCCAGGCCGAAGAACCCGGCCACGACCGCCGTATAGGCAAGCGAGTGGTGCAAGAGAAAAGCTATGCAAGTCAGCGCTACCGCGCCATTCGCGACGTAAACCACCTTCTTGCGGCCAACCCGATCCGACAGCTTGCCTCCCAACAGGCCGGTAACAGTGGCGCATATCAAAGCGATGGTAAGTACCATCGCAGCGGAGATCTCTTTTCTGGATTCGGGGACACCCACTACATCGGTGAGGTAGAATTGCATGAATTCCTGAACCGTCCAGAGGCCCATGACTACGAGCGCGCGGGTGATCCATACCCAGGCGAAATCGGGATGCTTGCGGGGGCTGATCCAGAGCCTCTTCAGGAAATCGAGCACCGTGATGGGTTCAGGTGGGCTGATCCTGGGGCGCTCTCGGACTCCCACGAGTGTGATGCCAAGAAAAAGAGTCAGGCTCACCGCCATGACTGCAAATGCGGCGGTGGGCTGTCTTGCGTTCATGAGCAGGCCTGAGGACACGACGCCGAGGACGGTGCCCAACTGGCTCATTGCCGCCATCCATCCGCTCGCTTCGCCTTTCTGACCCTCCGGCACGATATCCGGGATGACGCCGCTGTATGCACCGGTGGCGATATTGTTGCCGATTTGGATGATAAAGTAGCCGACGAAATAGAGGGCCAGGTTAAGGTAGTTGCCTGCTGCCCAAACCAGGGCCAATCCGAGAAGATTGATCCCCACCCCTGCTGCCATATAGGGTCTTCGACGACCCCACTTCGACATACACCGGTCGCTCAACGGCCCGACGACGAGCGGAATGACTACCGCAGAGAGTGCCGCGATGCCGAGCAGGAGTCCTGTGGTTTCGGCGGGATGCTTCGGGGCAAGGCGCTTCATCTGGCTGGGGATGACGACTATCAGCAGTGCGCCCCAGAGGAGGTTGGTCGCGAACCAGAAACTGCTGATGGAGAATTGCTGGACCCCAGAAAGAAGGGGCGATGGGGCGATGGGGCGAGTGGGCGACTCCCTCATGGTGATTTGTACCTGCCTAAGGGAAGGGTGACGGTCATGGGATTCTTCCACACCAGGCAGATGGGATGCTCGGAGCGTTGGAAGCCCTGATGGGACCAGGAGGCGTCGGTGGTGTAGGCCTTCTTGTTGCCATTTACGAACTCATAGAGTGGGGCGGTGGTCTGCGGAGGATCTTTCGTATCGGCGGGAAGCGCGTAGAGCCTAAGCTTCCCCAACGTGACTGGGATGATATTGGCGCCCGGGAGATCGGGGGCAAAAAAGGCGATCGGAGGACTGCCGGTCGCGCCATTGACGGTCGCGAATCGGTCGGGGATGCCGTCCTTGGACACGTCGTAGACCGGCACCGGGAGCGCGAGCCTGGGACTCGAAAGATCGAGCTTATACATGATCTGGTTGTAGTCATATCGGGGCGTGAAGTCCGGGTTGCCGGTGAAGAAGTTGGTGTACGTGCCCTCGAAGAAGATCAGCCGCCCATTCTCTTTGTCGAAAAACGGATGGTGTCTGGGATTGTAGAAGGTATACTTGTCATGGGTGACTATCTTGCGGGCATAGACCCACGGGCCCAGCGGGGTATCCGCCTCGAGGTACCAGACCTCGCCCAGTAACGTCGTGCCGAATACTTCCGACATGATCATGACCCAGCGCTTGCGGTATGGATTCCAGCTTACCGACGATCCATGCATCAAGGCAGGCTTGCCGGTATCACAGTCCTGGATGTGGAAGAGGGCGTTCTCGGGCTTAAGCGATCCTTCCTTGATCAGGCGGGCTTCGTCCTGGGGGAAGAGCGCCGGGGTGTTGGTCTTCCAGCCGAATTGGTCTGTTTCGATCTTATCCATGCGGCTGCCGGGCTTCAGGCAGGTGAAGGCCTCATAGGATGATGGATCCGCAAAATGTTTGACATCGGCTTGGACGCGGGTGATCGGTGAAAAGTAGACGTACTCGACGCCGTTGTCCATGACCCTGAACGGGTGACCCACGGTCAGAATGGGGGCATCCAGGTCAATCTTAGCTATCGGTTTGAACTGCTCTTTCTCGTCATTGAACTCAACCAGGCCTCGCTCGTGGGCCTTCATCGCCGTGTCTACCTTCGCATACGAGGCGAAGAACCGCTCCTTCTTGTCCTCAGTCAGCGTTATCAAGCCGCCGAGCCAGCAAGGACCGGGGCCGGGTATAGGCGACATCTCCTTAGAGAAGCCGTTCTCATCCACGAAGTAGGTGAGATCAACCCCCACCTCGGGATCGAGGCCGCCCTTGCCGGGAAGGAGGGAGGTCGCCCCGGAGGACTGGAAGTTGCCGAGCGGATAGCGGGCCGGGGTCGTGTCTCCCCAGATCCAGAAGACCTTGCCCTTGTAGACGACGGTGAGGACTGAATCCTGGCCGACGACGAGTCCATTGAGCACGGGCCGCTTGATGGGGACCTTGCGCCCAAGAAGAACGCTGTCGGAGTAGATGCCCTCGCCCGTGATGCGATAAAGCCGCTCAGCGACGTTGATCCGCTTAAGGCGAATCTCGGCGCTGCCTCCCTCGACGGGCTTCAGGGTAAGGCCGGAGTAGCCGAAGTTGTCCTTCGGATACTCGTAGCCATGACTCTTGACGTTGAAGAATACATCCTGGCCCATGAGCCCCGGCTCGTAGAATGCGACGAGGCCATTGCTGTCGGTGTAGTAGCGCAGGTGGTTAGTCGTAGTCAGCTCGACGAGCGGGACCCCCCGGCCGGTCTCTTTGTCAACGACGGTGATGGCGAAATACCTGCCGGTCTGACCGAAAGCGGCGGTGGCTAACAGCATAATCATGGCTAGATACGTCATCGTTGAAGTGTGAACTGGATCCGTTCGAGCATTCGATCACTTGTAAGCAGATTGCCGGGGCTTTACGGCAAGTATATTAACCACGCCTCGATTGTCATCAATGCTATAGATGACCCGCCAGAGTCCTATCCTGATCCGCCAGCCTTCAGTACTGGCTAGTTTCCTGCATCCTCTTGGTCGCGGATTCTCCTGCAAAGCTTTAATGTGAGCATCAACTGACCTGAAGATATTGTCGGGCAGACGCCTCATCTGCTTCTCTGCCGCAGGGCTAATCTCCAGTCTGTATGTCACGGCCTTCTGCCTTGAGTTCCTCCAGGAACTCCTCATACGGTCTGGTTGTCTCTCCTCTGGCCCTGATTACGTCTGCAATGTCGTCGAGTTCCTCCAAGAGATCCTCGATTTCCGCTATCTTACCTAGCAGCCGTCCGCGTTCCCGACGGCTCATCTTCTTGATGGCATCCGCAACTTCATCAACTGAGAGAGATTGTGGCATTTCGGTTCTCCTGATTCCACTTTACTCAATTATACCACAATGACAATACGCCCTACTCCGATGACCCCTGATTGCCGTGCCTGTGGCTAGGAATCCATCAGTACACGATCAAGCTCTTTACGTCATAGGACGGGAGCTGGGAGCGGCCGTTCAGGAAGCCCAGCTCGACCAGGAAGACCATGCCTACGACTTGGCCGCCGAGTTTCTCGACGAGCCTTGCGGCAGCAGCGGCTGTGCCGCCGGTTGCCAGGAGGTCATCCACGATGAGAACCTTCTGTCCCGGGTTGACGGCGTCTTTGTGCATCTCGACGGCGGCCGTCCCGTATTCGAGGGCGTACTCACATTGGATAGTCTCATGAGGGAGCTTGCCGATCTTCCGCACCGGCACGAATCCTTTATCCAATGCCAATGCGACCGGCGCTCCCAGGATAAAGCC
>DASRZD010000653.1:0-7828 GCA_035686805.1 Armatimonadota bacterium | reverse complement strand
TCCTTGTTCTCGTCCAGCGCGGGTGTCCAGGTCCACTGACCGCCCGCGAGTTCCCCCCCGTAGAGCATCCCCTGCTCCCCGCCCGCTATGGCATGCGTGGGGTCTGTAAACCTGATGATCTTGAAGTTTGGCGGAGTCTCCACCTGCTCGTTAAAGGCGCTTGCCCTGAACTCGCTGAAGTCGGTGGGCTTTTCTCCCCTGGCAGCCAGGTATGAGGTCCCGCCATCATCTCCATATGGGCTCAGGACACGTCCAGGTGATGTGCCGCTGCTTATCGTCATCGCCACTCTGCCCCAGGGCGCATGCTCGAAGAGCATGGTGAGGGCCGAATCTGTCGAGCAGTGCCGCACGGAGTCGGTGATTCGCGAGGGGATGCCGTAGCAAAGTACGATGCACTTGATCCGGCAAGCGGCGGGATCGTTCGGGTCAGCCCCGAAATGGGTCTGGAGATGGGACATCAGGGGTTTGTAGATGGTGTCAGCGAAGTCTTCTGGGAGGATGTATTCTAGATCCGTAGTGCTTACGTGAAAGATATTCGTTAGTGGGACGCCTCGTTCGGTGCAGTAGTACTGAGCCACACCCTGGGAAGCTTGTGCGACCGAGGGGTAGTCATTCACAACCAGCAGTATGTCATTCGGCACAAGTCCGGCTTGCGAGGGGATGCAAAGGGAGGCCAGGGCGAATAGTAGCGGGAGAACGATCTGCCTCTTCATACTTTCCTCCTCCAGCGCAGAGCCAACGCACTGAGGCCTGTAAGACTTGCCAGGCAGACCAGCGCGGACGGCTCGGGAACGACGGCTATCTTGTAAAAGAATGTGCCCTCAAACTCGCCGCCATACAGCGTATCGACGCTCCCTGATCGAATACCTGACAACTCCTGCGCCCATACCCGTTCGGTTACTCCACCATATCGATTTCGCCATAGTTCAAGGCGCATTTGGGACGCATCGTAATCCGTGCCCCAGGAGACATGGATGTACATGAAACGCTCGCCAATTGTCATGCCGAATCCCATCGGCAGGATAAGGCTGTCGCCAGGCCCGAGGCCATTCACATCGGAGGTGACCGTAGCCCGGCGCCACAGCGTTTGGGGATAATCCCCTTGGCTGACCGCAAAAGGACCGTACGTCCCCGGCGGCGTAGTAAACCATCCTGACGCCCTAAGATAGGGATAGCCTGTACCGTCATCGGCCATAACCTGAACCGACAAAGGCCAGGCATACCACCCCGCCTGGAGGTCGGCCGCGGGGGCCGGGATGGCGACAACGAGGGATGCGAGAAATGCAAACAACAGAAGTGCGGAAAGCTTTCTCATGGTCGGACGCTCCTTTTTCCAATATAGGAGGAATGCCTTGCTTCGTTTCCCATTATAGCATATCCTTCCCTCATGTCAAGCACCTATTTGGCAAATCTGTTTGAAAACATATTCCCCATGGGGTGCGGTTGAAAAGCATGGCAAGCTTGGCATCGACTGCATTGCTTGATTCACCCCACACCTTACTGGGGATTCCATAGCAAAGTACTATGACTTTGACGGGGTCCTCCCCAATCGGCACTTCGTCGGAGTGAAAATGCTCGTGGAGGAATTGCTCGAGGGGGAGTTGGATGAACTCGTAGAAGGTTTCTGGCAAGACCGATTCGCGAGGAGTTCCTGGGTTATTAGGATCGTAGACTGGACAATTCACGCCTATCTTGTTTGCCTCTGGGATGCCTCTGCCGGTGATGGGGGAGATATAATAGTCAGCAACCGCTTCGGAGACGGCCCGCACTTGGGAGTTGGAGTTGAACACGACGATTGTGTCCCCGCTTACCAATCCGGCGCTGGCGAACCTGGCAAGCAAGCACAGACACACTAATAGAAACCGGGTTGGTAAACTCACGGCTACGTCCTCCTTCGGCGAAGAGCCGACAATATGCCCAAACCGGCGGAAAAGATTATCATTGACGAGGGTTCAGGAATAACCGCAATCTTCACAAAGAACTGACCTTCATACGTCGCATCAGTAAGCGGAGTCGCCCCACCGTAGCGGTAGCTGGACAAAGTCTGGGCCCAAAGGAGTTCCTGGACGCTCGTGTAGTAGTTCTCTTGCCAAAACTCCAGGCGCATCTGACTTGGATCATAGTTAGTCTCCCAGTAGAAACCTAGGTAGGCTATCGGTTCGCCCAGGGTCATACCAAAGGTGAGCGGCATAACAAGGCTATCGCCTGGTCCTGCGGAAATCGCTGAAGGAACGGAAACCCACCGGTCTATGGTGGAATGGTAAGTCCCATCGCTCACCTGAAATGGACCATACTGGCCTGGCGGGGTGTCATAGAAGTCTCCTTCGTCACGGATGAATGGATCATTAAGTTGGTCATATTGCCAGATATGTACCGAGGAAACCCTGACATACCACCCCTCCTGCAAGTCGGCGGCGGGAGCCGGGATGGTGAGAACAAGGGATGCGAGAAATGCGAAAAGCAAAAACGCTGAAAGCCTTTTCATGGCGATGCGCTCCTTTCCCAAATAGGAGGAATGCCTTGTTGCCTTGTGACTCCATTATATCAAGCCCTTTGCCAACGTCAAGCGTTAATTTAGTTTCTATAGAGAAAAGTGGAGGATAGGTGCGAATATACGGGGGATAATCTGCAACAGGTCATGCGTGACTAGAAGATGCCGGACTAGGATACGAGGGCATCTTCCCCGACACCATCGGGATGCTCCACCTTTTCCTCGGTGGGCTTGGTGGACTCCTTGTAGTCACAGTCCTCGGAGATGCATTTCACGCCCTGGGGCTTGCCGCGCCACTGCTTCTCCACGAGAATCCCGCCGCACTTCGGGCATTTGCGATCCAGCGGCTTGCCGGGGAGTATGTAGGAGCACTGGGGATATCGGTTGCATCCGTAGAACGGCCCTCGTCGCGAGAACTTCTGGACGATCTGCCCGGTACAGCCCTCTACAGGACATGGTATGCCCGCCTCTTCCTTCTGCTGAAGGTTGATGATGGTCCTGCACTTCGGATACCCCGAGCAGCCCAGGAATTCCCCGAACTTGCCGGTTCGCTTCACCATCGGCTTGCCGCACTTCGGGCAAGTCTGATCGGTCGCCTCCGGAGCCGGGGCATTTTCCTCATGGCCGTTGCCATTGCCGCGAGAGACGAACGTGCACTCGGGATTGCTGCATCGGTACTTGCCGCTGCCGGGTGTCTCCTCGATCATTTCGCCGCCGCAGCCTGGCACGGGACACGGCTGGCCGAGCTCCCTGTTCACGACCGTCTTGCACTTCGGATAGCCCGAGCAGCCGAGGAACCGGCCGAATCGGCTTTCACGGATGACCAGCGGCCTGCCGCAGTTCGGGCACTTCTCCTCGGTCTCGACCGGCCGCTTCTTGACCGACTCCATCTTGTCCTTGGCTTCCTCCAGGGTCGCGCTGAACGGGCCCCAGAATTCGCTCATGACCCTCACCCAGTCGAGCCCGCCTTCCTCGACTTCGTCCAGCTTGGTCTCCATGCCGGCGGTGAACTGGACGTCCATGACCTCGGGGAAATGCTTCACGAGCAGGTCTGTGACGGCACACCCCAACTCGGTGGGCATGAACTTGCGGTCCTCCAAGACGACGTACTCCCGGTCCTGAATGGTGGAGATGATAGCGGCATAGGTGCTCGGGCGACCGATGCCGTTCTCCTCCAGCGCCTTCACCAGGGTCGCCTGCGTATATCTGGGCGGCGGCTCGGTGAAGTGCTGCTTCGGAGTGAGCCCCAGTAAACGAAGAACCTCGTCCTTCGCCAGATTGGGAAGCTGCTGGTTCCCGCCCTCATCCTTGCCGTTGCCGTTGTCCCTGCTCTCAGTGTAAAGGATGGTGAAGCCGGGGAACTTGACGGTCGAACCGCTTGCGCGGAACACGAAGTTCACTGCGGCCACATCTACAGTGACGATGTCCAGAACCGCCGACTCCATCTGACTTGCGAGGAACCGCTGCCAAATGAGCTTGTAGAGTCTGAACTGATCGGGCGAAAGGTACTTCTCGATGTCCTCAGGCCTTCGGAAGACCGATGTCGGCCGGATTGCCTCGTGGGCATCCTGAGCCGCTTTCTTCGTCTTGTATTGCCTGGGGGCGTCCGGGAGATATGCCTTGCCGAACTCCGATTGGATGAACTCCCGCGCCTGGCCGATTGCCTCGCCCGCGATACGAGGGGAGTCGGTTCGCATGTAGGTAATAAGACCGACCGAGCCTTCGCTCCCGAGGTCCACGCCCTCATAGAGATCCTGTGCTACGGACATCGTCTTTTTGTTCGAGAACTTGAGTTTCCGCGATGCCTCCTGCTGGAGGGTGCTGGTGATGAACGGCGCGGCCGGATGTCGCCTCTGCTCCTTCTCGGTGACCTCTTTGACGGCATAGGATGCGCCTTCGAGGTCGCTGAGAATGCCCTTTGACTCCGCCTCGCCGGTCGGCTTGATCTTCTTGCCGTCCTTCTCGATCAGCTTTGCGAGAAACGGCTTCTCCTCGGTGAGCTTGGTAAGCTCGGCGGTAATGCTCCAGTACTCTTCCTTGACGAATGACTCAATCTCCCGCTCGCGATCGCAGATCAATCGGACCGCGACAGATTGCACTCGCCCTGCGCTGAGGTTCTTTTTCACCTTCACCCAAAGGAGCGGGCTGAGCTTGTATCCCACGAGCCGATCAAGGACTCTTCGTGCCTGCTGGGCATCCACGAGCCGAGCATTGAGGTCGTGCGGATGCGCGAGCGCCTCTTGAACTGCGCGACTTGTGATCTCATTGAAAGTGATCCGCTTTGCGCCGCTGAGTTTCAGTGCCTGAGCCAGGTGCCAAGCGATGGCCTCACCCTCTCGGTCGGGGTCAGTTGCGAGGTAGACCTGATCAGCCTTCGAAGTCGCCTCGCGAAGACGCGTGATGATGCTCTTCCTCTCGGGGACGACGACGTATGTCGGCTTGAACCGGTGCTCCACATCCACCCCGAGTTCCTTCTTGGGGAGGTCGCGAACATGGCCCATCGAGGCCTCGACGTTGTACTTCCCGCCGAGGAAGTTCTTCAGCGTCTTGGTCTTGGCCGGTGATTCGACTATGATTAAGGGTTTGGACACTCCTGCAATAACCTCTCTTTGTGCTGCCTAGCTGGACGGTAGTCCATTATAGCCCGACGGTGTGAGATGTCAAACTCTCGTGGTTGACACGATTATCGGGAACAAGCGACTCGTTCTTCAGACTATGTCTCCGCACGCCGATAATGCTAGTACGGGCACACAAGAACGTTATTAAACCACAATCGCGCGAATAGCGCAAGAGACAGGGGGCCGATTGCTGGCATAAGCAGATGAGCGAATATCTGGCGATACAGCATTATTACCGGTTTTCAAGTCGGTGATTGGACAGCCTTCCCCAAATGGCATGATTCTTGCATAGACACTATTGAGTTTTCCGACTTCTACCGAAGTTGAGAAAGAGATCTAACGGAAGCCTAGGAGGGAAGTCACCAAATGTTGAGAATAGTTTTCCTAATATTGGCAATACTAGTAGCATCAAGCGCAGCCTTTGCTGTGGTCACGGAGCGAGATTTGTCCTATCTAACGGCGAGTTGGACATCACCCGAAGGAGTCATATTCGACCAAGGCGGAGCAAGATCGACGGGGACCGGCATCTTTGATCCCTTCGTTCGCATGCAGGCCAATAATTTCGAGCGAGGTTACAACTCGGATTACCGCCCGGTCCAGTTTCATGAATCGACTACTGCAAACTGGAACCACGACTTGACAGTCTCCACATTGCCCGTAGTAATGATCGGAGGCAGTCCCTATCGTGAGATCAAGCTGGATATCAATGAGATACAGAACGATAAGGATGCGTACATCTCGCTGGGCAGGCTGTTGATGTTCGAGACGACCGTCCCTGACCTGACCGGTATGCCTTTTGATGCCAGCGGCAACTATGTTCCCAATCCCGCGGCTGGCTGGCCGGCTCCCATCTACGATCTGGGAGATAACTACATCAAACTGGACGCCAGATTGGGACCGGGGTCAGGCATGGGTGATATGTCTGTCTACATTCCTGAAACTCTGTTTACCAACACAGCCGCTAACTTTACTCTCTATTCGGAGTTCGGCAAACCGCTCACCTGTGATGACGGTTTCGAGGAGTGGGCCATCATAGCCGCAGTTCCCGAGCCCGCCTCACTGGTGTCGCTGGCAGTTGGATTCACCGGACTGATCGGCCTGGCTTTCAGGAAGCGGCGGTAGTCTCCTGAAAACCGAATGATTGATCAAGGGTGAGGAGTGATCCTCGCCCTTTTTGCGTTTGGAGTAGTGCAGGAATGGAGTGGTGGGGGGAGGGGTATGGGAGTATGGGAGTATGGGGGTATGGGAGTGTGGGAGTGAGAAGCCTACATCACGCGAACGTAGGAATTTCCCGGGACTCGGCGGACGAGGCCCTGCATCTCGAGGAGGGTGAGGGCGCTGCCCGCGGAGGCAGGGGCTAGATTGCACTCCCCCATAATATCGTCTACGTGCTTCGGATGAAGGTCGAGCACCTGAATGATGGCTTTCTGCTCCGGGGTGAGATTGTCGGGAATCGAGGGCCGCTGAGGTGACTCCTCGACTTCGATGCCCAGGTCCTCCAGAATATCCTCAGCCTTCTGCACGAGCTTCGCTCCATCGCGAATGAGGCTGTGAGGGCCTTCGCTGGCGGCATTATCGGTTGCGCCGGGGATCGCCCAAACGTCCCGGCCCTGCTCGCCTGCAATGCCTGCGGTGATCATCGCGCCGCCGATCACATGGCTCTCGACCACCAGAATCCCTAGCGACAGACCGCTGATGAGCCGATTTCTGACGGGAAACCGCCATGCATCCGGCCCGGTGCCGGGAACGTATTCCGAGACGAGAGCGCCATTCTCGGCGATCTTGTTCATCAGCCCGCGATTCTCATAGGGATAGGCAACATCCACGCCGCATCCCAGGACAGCGATCGTGCGGCCGGTCTGAATCGCGGCCGTGTGAGCGACGGTATCAATGCCGCGAGCGCCTCCACTGACGATGCACAATCCCCGCGCGGCGAGGTCGCGGCTGATCTTGAATGCCATTGATTTCCCATACTCCGAGGGCCTGCGCGTGCCGACGACGCCGACTGCGAAGCGGTCCTCCTCTTTGAGGGTGCCTCTGACGAACAGCACCAGCGGAGGATCGTAGATCTGGCGGAGGTTCGAAGGATAATCGGGGTCGCGGTAGGTAACCATCCGCGCGCCGGCTTTGTCCAGGGCCTCGATCTCTTTGTCCACGGGCTGCGAGGCCGCATCCCGGAGCTTATCCGCAAGCCGCTGGGAGGTGCCTTCGACCGCCATGAGGTCCTTGGGCCTCGCCTCGAAGACTGCGCTGGGGCTGCCGAAATGCTCGACCAACGCGACGGTTCGCTTCGGGGTTTCCAGCTTCGCGAGGCGGATCCAGTTTTCGAGATCAGACAAGCCCTGCCCTCCGGGGGATGCTGAGGAAAGGATAGCAGATCGGAGGGCGAGGGTCAAGCTGATGGGGAGAGGAGGGATGGGGGGAGGAAAGCAGCGTGTGGGAGTGTGGGAGTATGGGAGTATCTGAACCCCCAAACACCCACACTCCCACACGCTAGGAGAGGGTCTAGCTTCCTACTATCGCCTTGATCTCGGTGGCGGTCAGATCGTCCTTGCCGTCGGGACCGATAATCAGGCTCTGGTTGTTCACAACGACCGTCATGTTCCCCAGTCGCTGGTATCTGCCAAGCTCGGGGAGGGCCGCCAGCAACTTGAAGTGGGCGTTGCTGAACTGCTTGATCTTGATGGTCTTGAGCGTCTGGCCCTCGGCCCGGCTGTCA
>DASRZD010000652.1:0-6015 GCA_035686805.1 Armatimonadota bacterium | reverse complement strand
TTGGATCAACTGTCAAGACCACCGATATGAGCGCAGCGGCAAGACTACTGAAAGAGTGCGCGGGATTGTGGGCCCCGCCGCCGAAATTGAGCTTATCTGAGTGGGCGGAACGGGAATTCCAACTCAGTTCGGAATATTCGAGCCGCACCGGACCGTTCCGGTGTATTGGATTTCAGCGGGAGATCCTGGACGCCTTCACGGACCCCCGGGTGGAAACCGTCGTCGTCATGTGTTCGACCCAGATGGTGAAAACGCTCATGCAACAAGTCGCCCTCGGGTTTCTCGTTGACCAGGACCCCGGCCCCGTCCTGATGGTTTTCCCGGCCGATACCGACGCGGAGACCTTCAGCAAGGAACGCCTGGCGCCGATGATCCGGGATACACCTTGCCTTCACGGGAAAGTATCCGAGGTTAAGAGCCGGACGACGGCCAATACGATCACCCATAAGCGGTTCCCTGGCGGGTTTGTCGCGCTGGTAGGGGCACAGACGCCGACTGCCCTGGCACGCCGGCCAATCCGGTATCTGTTCTGTGACGAGATCGATAAGTACCCCGTGAGCGCCGGGACGGAGGGCGACCCGATTTCCCTCGCGCTCAAGCGCACTGCGACCTTCCGGCATCGTCGCAAGATCGTCCTGACTTGCTCTCCTACTATCGTCGGCCGCTCCCGGATAGCGAATGCCTACCAGCATAGCGACCGGCGCAAGCCCGAAATTCCATGCTGGCAGTGCGGCGATTATCAGCAACTCCGATGGTCCCAGGTCAAATGGGACAACGGCCTTCCCGTCGAGGAGCGGCCGGCGACGGCCCACTATGAATGCCGGTCGTGCGCGGCGCACTGGAGCGACGTCCAGCGCTGGCGGGCGGTCGAAGAAACGCGATGGAAAGCAGAGCGGCCGTGTACGGGTACCGCCGGGTTTTGGATTTCGGAGTTGTACTCGCCGTGGAAGACCTTGGGGGAAATCGTGAAGGACTTTCTCTCAAAGAAAGACAACCGGGAGCAGTACAAAGTCTTCGTCACGACCACCCTTGCCGAACTCTGGGAGGAGCCGGGCGAGACGCCGGACCACCAGATGATTTTCGCTCGCCGTGAAGACTATGAGATCGGCACGGTACCCGAGCGGGCGCTCTTCCTGACGGCCGGCGTGGACGTGCAGGATGACCGGCTGGAGGCGGAAGTCGTCGGCTGGGGTCGCGGGGCGGAATCCTGGTCAGTGGACTACCGGATTGTTCAGGTGATGGGACCGGATCAGCAACCGCTCAAGACGTCGAACCCGGAAGTGTGGGCGGCCCTCGGAGCGCTCCTGGCTTTTGAATATCCACACGCCACCGGGCAAAACCTTCCGATCATGGCGATGGCGATTGATAGCGGCTTCCGGCCAAAACCGGTTTACAACTTCGCCCTTCAGCATCCGCGCCCCGCTTACGGCCCGGCGGGGATGGCCGTGACGGTCCCGCGCACGGTCATGCCGATCAAGGGCAGCGCCGACGACCGGCGGATCATCGCGGGAATCACAAAGACCGACGCCGCCCGGAAGCGTCAGGGCGTCCGGATCGTCACCGTCGGGACGGCCTACGGCAAGCAGGAGTTATTCGACAATCTGCGGTTGCCGCGGTCAAGTACCGGCGAGAGCGCCCCCGGTTATTGCCACTTCCCGGCCTATGACGTGGGTTATTTCGAGGGGCTTTGTTCGGAGCGCAAAGTCGTCACGCCGAGCGGGAAAGTCACCTGGGAGCGCATGGGCGGGGCGAGGAATGAAGCACTCGATTGTCGAGTTTACGCGCGCGCGGCCGCGGCGGTCTTCGGCATGGACCGGTTCGGCGAGCGCCAGTGGCGGATGCTTGAGGCGGGCACGCCAGCGGTTCCGGCGCGCCCAATTATCCCGCGAGTGATTCAGGCGGCCCAAGGCCAAGATCCGCCCATGGCGGCAGAACCACGCGCGTCTCGACCAGCACCCAGTTGGTTCGGGGATCGCGCACAGAATTGGTTGAGGAGATGAAAAACAGAGCAGAGATTCATGTTACCGCAGCATTGCTTCAATCGCTGCTGAAGCTACCTGAAGGAGTTCAAATCATCGGTGGCGAATTTGACGTAAGGCTGGACCGCTTCGCCTTCATCTTGGACGGCCCGGGCCTACCGGAAGTTCCAGAAGGCGGGCTTCCGATGGTGGTGTCCCATGAGGGTTGACAGCAGGGCCGCCGTCATCGACCGTCGCAAGGAAGCGCCACGGCAAACACTCTGGGATGACCGCGTGGCGAAAATGGAATTGGACGCTGACCTCAGTCAGTATTACGCCGAGGGTTGGGAATTGGTTGGTAGCCCCATCCCGATTCCCTTTGATCCGACGGTAGCCGTGTTCCGGTTCAGACGGAGGTGCGCCTAATGGCCTGGATACAGACGGATATTGACGCGCTCGAAACGGCGATTAAGGCTGGAGTCCGTCATGTGCAGTATGGAGATCGCTCCGTCACTTATCATTCGCTCAGCGAAATGTTGCGTCTTCGGGATGTTATGAAGCAAACCGTGACGGTGGCGTCCGGGACTACGACGCGATGTACATATGCGTCTTTTGGCAAGGACTGAGAATGCCCCTTGACTTTGCGGAACACGTCCAGCAGCAGCGGAATTGGCTCGACAGGACTATATCTTGGCTATCCCCGAAGGCCGGATTACGCCGAACACAAGCTCGGGCCATTGAGAGCGTTCTACTCTCGTACGAGGGCGTGCGTTCGGTTCGTCGGCAAGGGACTTGGGCGACCACTGGAAGCAGCGGAAACGCCGAGATGGGGCCTGCAATCGGGAAACTTAGGGATAACGCCGAGGATCTTGTCAGGAACAATGCCTTCGGTGCCAAGGCGGTTCGGCGCTGGTGTAGGCGCGTGATCGGCTACGGGATCACGCCGCAAGCCGATACTGGCAGCGTAGACGTGGATGCCAGGATTGATGCCCTTTGGGGAGCATGGAGTAGCGTCTGTTGCTCCGACCAGCGGCTTAATATCTACGCCGCGCAGAGAATGATGGTGCGGACTACATTTACCCGCGGCGAATGCCTAATCCGACTGTGGGATCGCTTCTCCACGGATGGCTTGCCAGTTCCATTCCAGATTCAGGTTTTGGAGCCGGACTTCCTTGATATCGATAAGACACAAACCCTGGAGGCCGGCGGCTATATTATGCATGGCGTCCAGTTCAACGGCTTCGGACGGCTTGAGGGTTTCTGGTTATTTGGCGACCATCCTGGGGAGGTCATACAGAGTTCGCGGAGAGGGTTCACGAGCAAGTTTGTATCAGCGGCCGGTGTTATTCATCACGTTCCACTTGAACGTCCCGCGGATGTTCGGGGCGTCTCTAGGTTCGCCCCAGTGATCGCCAAACTGCGGGATATCGACGAAACCGCAGATGCCGTTCTGATGCGGCGAAAGATCGAGGCGTGCTTAGCGATGTTCATCGGACAGGGCGAAGGTTCCGATGAAGCCACTCTAGGCGGCGTCATCACGGACGCCGACGGTAAGAAGATCGAAGAATTCCATCCGGGCATGATCGCCTACGGCAACGCCGGGCAGAAGCCGGAATTCTTCGCGCCGTCCAGCACGGGTGATTACCCAGCGCACAAGAAGGTGGAACTAAAAGAAGTCGCAGCCGGCCTAGACCAACCTTACGTGGTGCTCGGTGAAGACATCTCCGACGTGAATTATTCCAGCTTCAGGGGCGGTGCCATCGACGAGCGGGATTCAGTAGACGAGTACCGATGGCTCTGGTTCATCCCTCAAGTCATGGATCGCATCTGGCAGAAATTCATCGACAAACTCTTTGCGATGGGCGAGATTCCGGAAGTTAATTATGGGGTACGGTGGAATCCGCCACCTTTCGATCTTTTGGATAGAGAGGCCGAAGCGAAAGCCGACCAACTAGAGTTGATGATCGGAAAAGTAAGCTGGCCGCAAATGGTTGGCGCACAGGGAATTGACCCCGAAAAGCAGATCGAAGCGATAGCCTCCTGGAAGCCAAGACTCGATGCCGTGGGTGTGAGTTTCTCGAAAACGGCAACTCCAGGTGACGGAGCTCAGGTTAAGCCCGAGCAACCGCCGCCGGTCGAATAGCATGGTTACATTCAGGCGCAAAACCAGTTCGGATGTAACTCTACGGGTGAGCGGGTCTACCGAGGATCAGTTCACGCAGAAAGGGATAGTCAATGCCAACACTTAAGATTCCCAGACCCAGCATTACGGCGACCTTTGTGCCGGAGTCCGCGAAGGCGGAAGAGCGCACAGTGGAGATGATCTTTTATAGCGGGGCTACGATCCCCAGGTATTCATGGGATCGCGGGGAATACATGCTCACGTTGAGCACCGAACCCGGCGCGGTCAGATTGGATCGCCTGAAAAGCGGCCGCGCCCCACTCTTGAATGCCCATGACAATTACTCCGCTGACAACGTGCTCGGCGTTATCGAGACAGCCTGGGTGGAGGACGGCGCGGGCAAAGCACGGGCGAAGTTCGCGAAGGATGACCAAGCAGCAGACCGAGTGTGGAACAAAGTCAAGCAGGGCATCCTTCGCAACGTGAGCATGGGGCTCGTAATCCTCCGCATGAAGGAACTGGAGAGCAAAAAGGATGAACCGAAACACTTCCTGGCAACCGACTGGCAACCGCAGGAGATAAGCATCGTAGCAATAGGCGCCGATCCGCAGGCATCGCTCTTCGGGGAGCAACGAGAGCAGTTCCAGGAAGTCGAAGTTGAAGAGTTCGCAATAGCAGCACGGGCAACTAGCCCAGAGGAGAATCCGATGGATAAGGAAACCATCGTGGACGCGGGCGAACAGGCCCGTGCAGGCAAACAGGAGCAGCCGGTTGTAGCGGCTGCCGATGAACAACTCAACGCCGCCCACAAGGTTGGGGTAACGGCAGAACAGGGACGCATTACCGGGATTCTGAAAGTCGCCAAGGTATGCGGCCTCGAACTAGACTTCGCGCAAAAACACATTGCGGCCAATACTTCCCTTGAGAATTTCCGCGCCGTCGCCATTGACGAACAGGCTCTACGGGCTTCGAAACAGGAGATCCGGCATGTACATTCGGACATCCTTCACGACGAGGCCGACAAGCGGCGCTGCAACATGACCGGCGCATTGCTGGAGCGGTTCGAGCCCAACAAATGGAGCTGGGACGATCGGGACTCCAAGTTCCTCTTCCATCGGGGAGGCGGACAGCGGATCTTCGACGGCGCGCGCAATTACGCCGCCTGTACCCTATTGGACATCGCAAAGGAATGCCTGGCTGTTCAGGGTATTCGGTGGCAGAGCAAAAACCGAACGGAGATCGCGCAACTGGCCTTCCAGTCCACGAGTGATTTCCCGTTCATCCTCGCCGACGTTGCCAACAAGAGCCTGAGGGCCGGCTATGAACAGGTCGAGTCTCAATGGCGGTTGCTCGCATCGCGGCGGACGGCTGCCGACTTCAAGACGGTGAAGGAATTGACGCTCGACTCCTCTTCGCGGCTGGAGAAGGTTCCGGAATCCGGCGAGTTCAAGCATGGAAGTCTGGTAGAGGGGAAGGAGTCGTGGGGGCTGTCTACCTACGGCAAGATCATCTCCATCACCAGGCAGGCCATCATCAATGACGACCTGGGCGCCTTCACCCGCACCCCTCAATTGCTTGGCCAGGAAGTGGCGATGCTGGAAGCCGACACGGTATACGGCATCGTTACAGCCAACGGCGCAATGCGGGATACGTTTGCCCTGTTTGCGACGCAGCACTCGAACATTGCGACCACTCCCGCAGTTATCAACGTTGACAATCTCAGCATAATGCGGGTAATGTTGATGACCCAAACGAGCACCGGCGGCAAGGTTTTGGGCGTCCAGCCCAAGTATCTGCTGGCACCTGCGGCAATTTCACAGGTGGCCGAGCAGTATTGCTCTTCAAACTTCGTTGCCGCTACGTCTGCCAATATCAACCCATTGGCCGGGAAACTCGTGCCGATCATCGAAGGTCGCCTCGATGCCGCAGACGCCA
>DASRZD010000651.1:0-11248 GCA_035686805.1 Armatimonadota bacterium | reverse complement strand
CGCCCAGGCTAACCACGACCCGTGCTCGTCTGCGTGCCATGATTACCTCCATCTGACTAGAGCTAAGTGATCTGACTCCCACGCCCGACCTCAGTTGGGCAGGGAGGCCGCTTTCTACACCGTCACGGCCGACTTCTTCCGGCCCTTGCAGGCCAGGGCTGCCTCGACTAGTCCGGCGAACAACGGATGCGCTCGATTGGGTCTCGACCTGAATTCGGGATGGAACTGCGTGGCGATGAAGTACGGGTGATTCGGCAGCTCGATGATCTCCACCAGGCGATTGTCCGGCGAGATCCCGCTGAAGACCATTCCTGCCTCGGCAAGCTTCTCCCGGTAGGCATTATTCACCTCGAACCGATGCCTGTGCCGCTCGTAGACCAGCTCGCCGCCATACAACCGCCAAGCCAGGGTCCCTTCGGTCACCCGGCATGGATAGAGTCCCAGCCTCATGGTCCCGCCCTTGGTCTTCACGCCCTGCTGTTCGAGCAAGAGGTGGATGACCGGATCGAGCGCCTCGGGGTCTATCTCCTCGGTCGTGGCATGTTCGATCCCGCACTCGTGCCTTGCATATTCGATGACCGCCATCTGCAAGCCATAGCACAGGCCGAGGTAGGGGACCTTGTTGTCGCGCGCATACTTGATCGCCGCTATCTTGCCCTCCGTGCCTCGCGAGCCGAATCCGCCCGCCACGATGATCGCATGCACGTCCCCCAGGAGTTCGTCCACGCCCCTGGCCTCGATCTCCTCGGAGTCTATCCACCTGATGTCAATCCCCGTGTTGTTGGCGATCCCTCCATGCTTGACCGCCTCACCGATGCTGATGTACGCGTCCCCGTTGGCGACGTACTTGCCGACGACCGCGACCGTTGCCCGATGCTTCGGGTGCTTGAGGGTATTCACAATCTGCTGCCACTCGGCGGTGTCGGGGTCGCCGTCGTGAAGGCCGAGCCTCGTGATGACCTGCTCGGCGAGCCCCTCGGCCTCGAACTTCAGTGGCACTTCGTAGATGCACTCGGTGTCCAGCGCCTCGATGACCGCTTCCTTGTCCACATCGCAGAAGAGGGAGATTTTCTCCTTCATCTCGTCGTTGAGCGGGAGCTTCGACCGACAGACCAGGATATCCGGCTGGATGCCAAGTTCTCGCAACTTGATGACGCTGTGCTGGGTCGGCTTGGTCTTGATCTCGCCCCATGGCCCGACGAACGGAATGAGGGTCACGTGGACGTACAGCACGTTCCCTGCGCCGACATCCTTCTTGATCTGGCGGATCGCCTCGAGGAACGGCTGACCTTCGATGTCACCGACCGTCCCCCCAAGCTCGATGATCGCCGCGTCCACGCCGGCCTCGACCGGGGCGCTCCTGATCCGCTCCTTGATCTCGTCCGTGATATGAGGGATGACCTGGACTGTCGCGCCGAGGTAGTCGCCCCGGCGCTCCTTCTGGATGACTGAGTTATAAATGCTGCCTGTGGTTACGTTCGATTCGCGGGAGAGATTGACGTCAACAAAGCGTTCGTAGTGGCCGAGGTCGAGATCGGTCTCGGCGCCGTCATCGGTGACGAAGACTTCGCCATGCTGGAAGGGATTCATGGTGCCGGCGTCAACGTTGATGTAGGGGTCAACCTTCTGCATCGTGACCCGGAAGCCGCGGTTCTTCAGCAGCCGCCCCAGCGATGCCGCCGTGATCCCCTTGCCGATGGATGAAACTACTCCGCCCGTCACGAATATGTACTTGGTCATAATCTCCCTCCCACTCTTACTCCGCTAACTAGCTATTTCAACGCTCCCCAACTCGTATCCTTTTGGCGTTTCCTGTCTTTTTTCCGGGTCACGCATCACGCATCACGCATCACGATCAGCCGATTTCCCTTCCCCAATTTCACCGCCGATTTGATCAAATCGGCGACGAGATCCTTTGCAAACCGGGCCGCGTCGGGCACCGAATCTCCCAGGGCTATCCTCGCCGCTAATGCCGCCGAAAATGCGCATCCTGTCCCGTGAACCGGCATCCCCTCGATCCGAGTCCCAGGCAGCTCCAGGAAGCTCTCGCCGTCATAGAGCACGTCCACGGGCTCGTCCGCGAGATGCCCGCCCTTTGCAAGGACATACTTGCATCCGAAATCGCAAATCGCCTTCGCGGCTTCCCTCAAATCGTCCAGGCCCTTGACGGGCATTTCCGCCAAAATCCCCGCCTCTTCGGCATTCGGCGTCACCACCAGCGACGCCGGGATCAGCCGGTGCCTCATGCGATGAACGCCCTTTGCCGAGAGCAATCGAGTGCCGTCCTTGGCCAGGATGATCGGGTCCAATATCACGTTCGAAATCTCCCGCCGGTCAATCCTCTCTGCTACCGTGTCAACGACGGTCTCATGGTAAAGCATCCCGATCTTGCAGGCGTCAACCCCGATATCGCGGGCGACCGAGTCAATCTGAGCAGCGATAGTGCTCGGCGAAACCTTCTCGATTCGCTGAACGCCGAGCGTATTCTGGGCCGTGACCGCCGTCACGACGGTCATGCCATAGACCCCCAGTCGCTCGAAGACCTTCAGGTCGAGCTGGACTCCCGCACCGGCGCTGGGATCACTCCCGGCAATCGTCACGACTCGAGGGATTAACTTATCCATCAGTCTCTCTCACCAGCGGCGATGTATGGAAGTGTGGGGGTGTGGGCGTGTGGGAGTTTTGTCACCCCCATACTCCCACACTCCCATACTCCCATACGCTCATTTCCCAGATAAGACTGTGTCGAGTAACTCACCAAGATTCCTTATCACCACATCCGGCTGCATCTCGGGTGGCGCGTGTTTCAAATCCTTTTCTGTGGCGATCCCCGTGAGCACCAGGACCGACAGCGCCCCGATTCGCTTCGCCACGAGAATATCCGTATCCAGCCGATCGCCCACGACCACCGTCTCCTTCGGGGTCGCGTGCGCCAGATGGAGGACCTCCATCATCGCGGGAGTTTCGGGCTTGCCAATCAATATCGGCTTCACTCCGCTCGCCACCTCGATGGCCGCCACCATTGCCCCGCCCCCAGGAACGACCGTGCCGTCCTCACAGGGAAAACTCGCATCCCGATTGGTAGCGATGAACGTCCCACCGGCCATAATCGCATGCTGGGCTTTGGTCAGCGTGTCATAGCAAAAATCGCGGTCCATGCCGACAACGACATAGTCCACCTTCTCATCGTCGGAGATCACCATCCCGACCGCCCTCAGCTCTTCCTTGATGCCCTCCCTGCCGATCACCAGCACCGACTTCCCCTGTGCGCCCTGCTCCTCCAGATAGAGGGCAGTGGCATAGGAAGAGGTCATAATGTGCTCCAGGTCCACGGGAATGCCCATGCCTTCAAGCTTCTGCTGATAAGTGACTCGGGTCTTGGTGGAGTTATTGGTGAAGAAATATACCTGATGGCCAAGCCGCCTCAGGGTCTCGATTGTCTTTACCGCGCCGGGAAGCGGCTGCTTCCCCCGGTAGACCACCCCGTCGAGGTCAAGAACGAAGGTCCGAGTATCGCCCATAATCTATGAATTCTACCACATGGGCCGTGCCTTGGTCAACGTCGCATCTTCCAAACAACCTCTACCATTAACTTTTGCTAACAATGGCTTCACAAATACATTCGCCGATTGTATGATTGTTCTGTTTATGGCTTGCATGGATTGCAGGCCTCGGAGTCCTTATGGACCCGAAAATACACCAAAAGGAGTTGGTAGAAGTGAGAGTAGTGCAAGCGGCAGTACTGGCAGTTCTGTTGTTCCTCGGAGGTGTGACGGTCTGTCTCGGTAGTCCACAGACCTTCAACTCGCCAGAAGGGACGGTGAGAGAGGGATGCAACATGATCTCAACTCCCGCAATCCCCTACGACAACGCGCCGGCAGAAGTCTTCGGCGAAATCCCTATCGATGGCTGTCTTTCACGGTGGGACCTCCGTTCACAAAGCGACATCGCCTATGACGAGTGGGATCCTACCGCCTTCGGCGGAGTGATACTGGCCGATGGGTATCACCTTTCGTCTACCGAAGCGGGGACTATCACATTCGATGGCTACCCCACTGATGAGATGCGAAGCATGTGGATCGGCCTTCACAAGACAGGGGCTGCCAAAATAGGCGTTCCCTACACCAGCGAGGTGCCGTGGGAGAACGTGAGGGTAACTGACGGCCGGGACGCACTCGCTCCCGCCGACGCTACCGATTGGATCGCTTCAACAGCCGCCGGGTGGGACAATGTCAACCAAACTCCGACTGCCATAGGCTCCAACGACAATCTGGAGCCATGGCAATCGTACTGGATAGACAGTGTTTCCAACAATACTGACGAGATAGCGCTTATTATCCCGAATCCGCTCTTCGACCCGCCGTCTCACTCCGGAGGAGGTGCAATCTGGAGCGTGAAGGACGAGGCTGACGGCACGAGCGTTTCCATCACCGGCAATATGGTTACCTATGTCGCCACCGACTTCTTCTACGTTGAGCAGGACAATCTAACCTGCGGAATACGAGTGCACAAGGACGCCCATGGTCTTTCTCTTGGAATGAGGGCCAGCGTCAGCGGCACGATAGAGACGAATGACGATGGCGAGCGATATATCGAAGCAAGCACCGTAACCACCAATGGCGTAGATGAGATCGAGGCTCACGGCATCAATAACCGGGCTCTCGGCGGGGGCAACTGGTGCTATGATGACCAGACTGGCGCAGGCCAGAAAGGTGTCATAGATGGGTATGGCCTGAATAATATCGGCCTGCTAGTCACCACATGGGGGAAGTTTAGCTATGGAGAGACCTTGTGGGATTTCATGATCGACGACGGCAGTCGCGCGAACGTCAAGTGCGTCACTGCGCCGGGAGAGATGGTCGGCCTTGCTAATGGCTGGGATTACGTGCGGGTTACAGGCGTCGTCTCGTGCTACAAGGACGGGGATGATCTGTATCCGCAGATACTGATCCGCTCTTCATCGGATCTCGAGGTTCTGCACTCTGTCCCACCGCCTTCCTTCTCGGCGGCCATCGACATAGACGCCTCAACGGTCACATCGTCTGTAAGCCAGGATCTTTTCAGCAGCAATATCCATTGGAAGGATCTGCAATGCATGCTGAATGACCCGCCGTCAGAGGGCTTCCGTGAGGATTTCATAGAACTGGCGACCGAAGCCCATATCCCGATAATGCGGCACAACACGGGCGACTGGTGTCGCTGGAGACGGGGTGTCGGGCCTGCAGACGAGCGTCCGCTGGCGGACATGAACGGTTACTACTATCTTACACCCTATGTTGGAACTGACGAGTATGTTTCATTCTGTAACAGCATAGGTGTGCGAGACATAATCTTTCTGGTTAACGCTCTGCAGTGTGGAAGTCAAGGTTCAGGCTCTCATCAGGGCTCTGTACAGGAGGCAGCTAACTGGGTCGAATACTGCAATGGTGACAGTCCGGGGCTCGCTTACGGAGACGACCAGCACTGGGTGCCCTCTATCTTCGTCCATCCCGACGATGTGGGTGAAGAGTCGCAGCCTGAAGAGTATCTTGAGGCTGATGCCGTTGAGTGGGCTGGCGCATGGTATGATGAGTTTGAGGACTATCATCATTCCTTCAAGTCTACCGAGCAAGCTCCGGCCGGATACTTCGCATGGCTTCGTGAATACTTCGCTTACCAGAGAGGCGAATCAGACCCCGGGCCATACGGCGTCACGTATTGGGAGATCGGAAACGAGGTATACTGGCAGGACCAATGGTCAACGATCGATACTGAGTTGACCGGAAACGAGTATGCCCAGATGGTTGCCGATTACTCGGAAGCCATGAAGGCAAAAGATTCCAGCATAAAGATCGGAGCAGTCGTTATCGGGCAAGAATGGTACTTTGTAGAAGGCTGGGATGAGTGCGTGATTACTGGCTGTGCTGATTCAATAGACTTTGTGTATCCGCACATCTATAGTGCTGTGGATGGATTGGCATTCGACCTCCTCTACGCAGGTCCACCCGAAGGAAGTTACCCGAATGATCAACGACTTCATTGCAGACGTACGGTCGGTTTCCCCACCACCGATGTGTATACGATCAAGGTAACGGCGAGAGCACGTCTGGTGAACGACGCTCAGGGGGTTGATCTGAGCGGGCTTGGTGAAGAAGAACTCGACGAGTATTTGGGTGCGGTGGATGTTGCTGCCGACTTGGATCTTAGGATAGATGGTGTGACAAAGGAAACCTTCCATGTGGACAGGCAGCCGGATGTCTATGAATGGACAGGAGAAGTGACTGCTGGCAATCGCGAGATATCGCTCGCCTTTACTAACGATATCAACTTTCCAAATGCAGATCCTCCGCAGGGCAGAGATGTCCTGATCTACAAAGTCACCAGGAGTTCCGAATCTATTGAGGAGGAGAGCATCTGGTATCCTGAGTACGCTGAGCAGATGCTCATTGCCAATGACGACGTGCCGATCCACAATCGCATTCAGAGGCTAAGAAACCTGATTGGCAGCAACGAGATAGAAATACTTGTGACCGAGGGCAACCTGGGCTATCGGATCGAGGGAAGCCATGACAGCGCTGGTTTCGATCCTGATGAGCCACGTCACCCACTCCGGTACAAAGGTGTATTCTGGCTCTTCACCGCAATGAAGCAATTCATGGCTGACCAGATACCGGCCTATTGCCACTGGAACCTTGCGAGTCCAGGCTACTGGGGACTGATCAGACGCCCGGATTACACAGCCGACCCTGAGCACCTCATCGTAACCCCGTCATATCACATGCTCAAGCTCTTTGCAGACTACTTTCCCGACACGGATGTGGTGTATACATCGGTGGATTCCCCTGGCTACGGCGAGTGGCCGGAGGGGATACCACTGCCTGCTTGGGATAACATTCGGGAAGCGACTGATTGCCCGGATGGCGGGCAGTGCTACACGCCACATGATTCGTCCTATCTGGATGCGATTTCCTGTAAGAGTGACGATGGGAACACCCTGTTCATCATGGTGGCAAATCGAAGCTCGTCGGCAGCAGAAACGACCATCGGCCTATCGGGCTTTGTCCCGCAGAGCACCGGTACTACCAGGGTCCTGCACATCCGGTCTCTGGCAAACCAGGAGTGTCGGTTGATAAGCAACCCTGATCCTGAAATGGAGGCCTGCTCTGAAACGCTGACGGGAGATACAAAGTCCTCTTGGGTCCCGGACGACATTCGGGTTACCGTGATACCGATAAGTGGTGCATCAACATCCTTCGAATACAGGTTTATACCTTATTCGATTACGTTGTTGCAGCTAAGTAGGACGCAATAACGGGGACTGGCAATCCGGCGAATAGCCATGATAACTTAGTAGGTGGGGCCGGAAACGGCCCCACCTCCCCCAGATTCTCACCCAACTGATCGCCTGCCTGGAAAAACATTCTTTAATTAGAGAGTTTTGCGGAGGAGTCTTTTTCCTTGCTAGCGAACACTTTCTAAACTGGGCTTTGGACTTCAGACCTTAGACTCCAGGGCCTGGTTTGGAGGTCTTCCCTCAGGTCTAGAGTCTGAGCCCTAAGGTCTTAACTGATGAGGTAATGAGATGTACCCTACCTTCCTAATACTGATCGGTGTTCTACTGCTTTCGTTTGCCGTCTGCTCCTCCGGCGCGGTGATACCCTCCGGGAAGAAGTACGTCCAGTCACTCGACGGCACATGGCGGTTCAGGCTGGAGCAGGCGCTGACCGACGTAGAAGGCAGACGGACCAACTGGGAGAGGGTCGAGCCGATCCTGACGCCTGAGTCGTTCGAGCCGTTCTATCTGCCAGACTACCGGGAGGATGATTCCTGGCACGACCTGGATGTGCCCGGCAACTGGGAGATGGCGGGTTATTCCCCAGCGACGTACAACCAGCCGGACAATTCCTCGGGGTTCTACCGCACGTGGATCGAAGTCCCCAAGGAGTGGCAAGGCCGCTTGGTGATGGTCAACTTCGACGGCGTCATGTGCGGGACCGAGATTTGGCTGAACGGCCAACCCGTCAACGTCATCGAGCCAAGTTGGGGGCGGACGAATTACCATGAAAGCGGATGGACCGCCTGGCAAGCCGATCTCACGCCGCAAGTCCGATTCGGCGAAAAGAACCTCCTCGCCCTCCGAGTGACCAAGAATACCCAATCCTTCGATCTCGATTCGGGCGATTACTTTTTCCTCGGCGGGGTCTACAGGCCGGTCACCCTGTTCTCCGTTCCCCAAACCCACATCGAAGACATCACCATCCAGACCTTTTTGAGTGGCGAAGTCAGGACCACCGCGGACATCACCGGCGAGGGGATGATCCGCGTCCGCCTGGGAGATGAGGAAGCAGAGGCGGCGATCATCAATGGCCGGGCCGAGGTCTCCCAGATCGTATCGAATCCGAAGCTATGGTCCGCCGAGCATCCGAACCTCTATCCATTGACCGTTGAACTCAAGGACGCCAATGGGAACGTGGTCGAGACCGTCAACAGGAGGGTCGGCATCCGAGAGATATCCATCAGGGACGGCGTCTACATGATCAACGGCGTCCCGGTGAAGTTGACCGGCATGTGCCGGCACGACATCAGCCTCACCGAAGGCACTGCCGTTGGAGAAGACCTCTGGCGCAAGGACCTGGAACTGATGAAGGCGGCGAACATCAACTCGGTTCGGACCTCGCATTATCCCTATGGTACGGGATTCTATGACCTTTGCGACGAGATGGGGTTCTATGTGCTGGACGAGTTGCCTTACTGCTGGTGCCCCACGAACGATGCCGCACTCGAGCCTGCATTCCTTCAGCGAGCCAGGGAGACCATCGCCCGCGACAAGAATCACGCCTGCGTGGTCATTTGGGGGATCGGCAATGAGAACAAGCCAGGCGCCAATCTTCAGACGGTCGCCGATCTGGTAAAGGAGCTCGATCCCACTCGGCCGAGGCTGGTTTCTGAAAAGCCCGCGGATGTGTATGGCGTCGAGTTGGATGACAAGCATTACACCAGAATCGAGAACGTGAAGGCCCATGCCGAGGACAAGGAGCGCCGCGCCAAGTGGCCGATTCTCTATAGCGAGAACCCGAACATCTGGGACGTTCGCTATGCCGCGGATTTCGGCGCACTCGATCTCTGGGCGGCAGTGATTGAGCGCACATGGCAGGTTACCTGGGATGAGGATGGCATAGTGGGCCATCACACGTGGGAATGGCAGGATCGCGCCGTGTGCGACAAATGCACCACCAAGCTGTACAATTACGAGCCGGCGACGGGCGTCCAGTACCTCAAGGCGAAGGGGATCGTGGATGGCGCTCGCAACCCCCGTCCGGAGTACTATCACATGAAGATGGCCCATGCGCCGATTCGCACAGACCTCAAGGCCGAAGTCAAACCTGGATGTGCCGTATTGAACCTGTCGAACCATTACTCGTTCACCGACCTCAATCAACTCAATGCCGAATGGACCCTGCTGAATGGCGGCAAGAAGGTGGCGGCAGGAACGACGCACTTAAACCTCGCTCCGCGAAGTCGGGGCAAAGTGGAGTTCGCGCTCCCTGATGGCATCCCGGCAGATGCGCTGCGAATAGACTTCAATCACCCTGATGGCCTGAACGTCGTCAGCTACCAGTGGCAGTTCGCCTTGCCTGAGATTCCTAAGCTCCCCACCATGAGCCTCGCCTTGCCTGAGAGCCTCAAGTTCCCGAGGCTCCACTTGATCATGAATGCCGCCTCCCCATGGACCACGAACTGGCGTCCAGGCAGATGTACTACCGGCTATCTCACGAACATCAAGACCGAGCCCGCCGTGGCGGGCGATCTGCATGATCAGCGACTGGCCGATATCCGAACGATGGACGCCGAGATCGTGGTTGACCGAGCGCCGACCCCGATCATGGCCCGGGTGCATGCGGAGTTTATCGGGGGCAGGTTCAGCTATCGGATAGAGTGGATCGGCGGCAAGACTGACATCCAGCAACTCGGATGGATCTTCGAGATGCCCCGGGAGTGCGATCATTTCTCCTGGAGTCGCCAGGCATACTGGTCGGTCTACCCCGAAACGCACATCGGCCGCCCGACCGGGACCGCCCATCCCAACAGCGCGGATGTCCCGCTGATGATCGTCACCCGTCCAGACGCGCATGACTTCGATTCGACCAAGTACCACTGCGACTGGGCCTCCCTTACCGACGACCGAGGTCATGGTCTCAGGGTCGAATTCAAACCGGATCAACGGCATCATGTCCGCGGAGGGTTCGGCAGAAACAACGCATATCAGCTCATCGTAAACAAACAGTGCAGCCCCCCTCGGGACATAAGCACCAACATAGTAGAGGACTTCTACCTGATGCTGGAGGCAGGCGATTCCATCGAGGGCAGCTTCTACATAGGATCGGAATGAGGGCATGAGTAACGGACCAGCGACAATCATTATGTGCATAGCGCTTCTGAGCCTCGGCCTGCAACTGACGGCCGCCGTCATTCCGAGTGATTCGCATTACTGGCAATCGCTTGATGGGGCATGGCGGTTCAAGCTGGGTCGGATGCCGGGTGCGCCCGCCGAGCCGTTCTACACGCCCGACTACAGGGAGGATATCACGTGGAACGACCTCGGGGTGCCCGGCAACTGGGAGATGGCGGGTTTCTCGCCGGCAACCTACGTCAATCCCGACAATTCCTCGGGGTTATATCGAACTTGGATTGCCGTTCCGGCAGACTGGAAAGGCCGCCAGGTGCAGATCAACTTCGACGGCGTCCAGAACGGCGCTGAGATCTGGCTCAATGGGAAACCGGTCGAGGTCTCAGAGCCGGCATGGGGACGGGCGAACTATCACGAAAGCGGCTGGACCGCCTGGCAGGCGGACCTGACTCCCCAGGTGAGATTTGGCGAGAAGAACCTGCTCGCCATGAGAGTGACCAAGAACACTAAATCTTCTGATCTGGACACGGGCGACTATTTCTTCCTTGGCGGGATCCACCGCACGGTTACCTTGTTCTCAGTACCGAAGGCGCACATAGACGACCTCACCGTTCAGACCTTCCTAAAGGACGACAACGCGGAGGTCAAGACAATCGTCGAGGTTGCCGGTGAGGGCAAGGTCTCGGTGAAGCTTGGCAAAGAGAAGCCGGTCGAGGCGGCGGTCAGCGGCGGCAAGGTAGAGTTTTCGCAGATCGTCAGTAAGCCAAAGCTCTGGAGCGCCGAGCATCCGAACCTCTACCCTCTCACGGTCGAGTTGAAGGATTCGTCCGGCAAGACGATTGAGAAGTTGGAGAAGCGCAT
>DASRZD010000650.1:0-13796 GCA_035686805.1 Armatimonadota bacterium | reverse complement strand
CCGGTGAGATCCGGAAGCCGGGCGCATCCTTCGACGACCCGCGCCACGCCTGGCTTAAGAACACTTAGAAAAAAACGAAAAAAACTCTTGACAGGAAAAACAGCACATGTTACTCTGTAGCACAGAGTACTCTGCACCGATACTGCAAGCGGAGGTTAAGGATATGGAAGCGTTCGAGAAAGATGCAAAGGAAAGCCTCAAGGATATTGACTCGGTCGCTCGCCGAACAAGACGAGTCGCCGAATATGCGGGAACAGACCTGGTGCTCATTGCCTCTCCTGGGACAGTTGATCCAGGCGAGTGGTATGGAAAAGAGCATGAAGCTCTACAAGCACCTGGGCACGGCAGCCGGAATAATCCCCATGCTCATCTACGTCATCATGGGTCTGTGGCTGGATTCGTTCCTGATCTGGGTAAGACTCGGCATCACGGCGTTGATTGTTCTGGGGCTTCTGGTTTCCGGCAACTACTTCTGGATCTGGATGGCAATCGTATGCGAAGGCGGGCTTGTGGGGACCGGCCTGTTCATCCGGCGGAAGTGGAGGGCGGAGTGAACGAACTTGACCCCGTAATCCACCAGCCGGTGAGGCTGCGAATACTGTCTGCGCTGACGGCGATTCGCCATGGGGAGAAGCTGGACTTCGTTTGGCTGCGGGACGTACTGGGCGTGACCGATGGTAACCTGGGCTCGCACCTGGTAAAGCTTGAAGAGGCTGGATACATTGACGTGGAAAAGACATTCGTCGCCCGCAAGCCTCGGACAATGATCACTACGACGGATAAGGGCCGGGCAGCTTTCCAATCCCATGTGAAGGCGCTCAAGGCCATAATAGGAGAAGATTAACAAATGAGTAGCTCACAAGCACTTCAGACAAGATTGGAGACTGCTACTAGGAAGTGGTGGTTCTTCATCATCATCGTATTCATTCAGTTCATACCGCCGTATACCTCCAGCCCCTATGACTATTCCAAGATGCAGGAGGTCGTTTATACGATCCTGGGTAGCGCATGGGTATCCCAAGTGAAATGGGTAATATCGGCTTATCCGGCATTCAAACTGCTGGCGATCTTCATGCTGATCGGCCTTCTCATTGGCAGGAACCGCTGGTCGAGAGCTTTCTCGATATACGCCGCGCTTCTTTACTGCGTTCTCGCGGTGGTGCAGAGCGTGAGCCAGACCGAGAGGTTCGGCCTGGGCATAGTAATAAACAACCTGCTCATGTTCTTCATTGTAGCGCTTGCCTGGGGATTGGAAGCGTTTGTCGGAAAAACGGACTATGAGCGCTGGACCCTGAGCACTTTGCGGCTGTGGGTGCTGCCTGCGGCATTCCTTGCATTCTGGTATCCGCTAAACTGGAAGACGGGCGCGCCGGATTTCAACCCCGTTTACATTTTCACGTCGGTCGCCGGGATTGCGTTTTGCCTCATTACGCCGGTGTTTCTTTCCCTTCTCATACTAAGCTGGCCGCGGGTCAATCTGGTCACCCTGAGGGTCACGAGTCTGGTGGGATTCATCATAGGGTGGTATAACATGCCGGCGAACTTCGCGTTCAATGTAAGCCACAATTGGTGGAACGGCATCCTGCACCTGCCGCTGCTTCTGATCTCGCTTTATGGCCTGGTCCTGGGCTACCGCCGGCAGCCTGCTGGCTGAGAGCTAGAAAAGCTGCCGCGGTACTCGTGCCTTGATCGCGAGGATGGCGATGTCGTCGCGGAGATGGCCATTTGCGAAGGACCGAATGCCGGCCAGCATCGCATCCGGCAGATCGTCGGTGTGCTTGTGAACCAGCTCGGAAACGATTTTCTGAAGACCTTCCGTGCCGAGGAACTTCCCCTCGAATCGAGCCTCAGTCGCGCCGTCAGTGTAGAAGATGAGGGTGTCACTCGGTCCAAAAGCGATCGTCTCCGAATGATACTCGCCGTCCGCCAATGCTCCCGCCGCAGGGCCCGTCGAGGCAAGGTTTTCCAGGCGATCTTCCATCCCTCGATGAATGAAGGGGAGCTCATGGCCGGCATTGACGTAGGTGAACGTCCCGTTCTTTGCATCAAGCAGGCCATAGACAAGTGTAACAAACTTCCCAACCGGCGTGTATTTGCACAGGGCGCTGTTCAGCCGCGATGCCACATACACCGGATCAGGGTCTTCGGACGAATAGGCCTGGATCATATAGCGGGCCATCGCCGTATAGACTGCGGCCTCGAGGCCCTTGCCTGAAACATCGCCGATAGCGATGCCGTATCGCCCATCGCCGAAGTCAATGACGTCATAGAAATCGCCGCCGACCGTGGATTCATCGAGCGCAGCGTGATAGCGATGGCTGATCCGAATCTCCTCGAACTCTTGATCCAGGTCTGGCAAGAGGCTTCGCTGGAGGCTGTCCACGATCGCCTTCTCGCGCTCATACAGAACTGCATTTCTGACGCCGGTTGCCACAACGGGCGCCAACCTCATCAGAAGCCGCTTTTCCTTCTCGCCGAACGCCGGGGCATTCTGCCGGAACACGCTGATCGCCCCCGCGAACCCTCGAAGCGACATGGGCACGCATAGCAGATGGTGAGTACCCGAATCGTCTTTCACCAGCTCGGGGTACTTGCAGTGGCAGCTGTTCGGGACATCATTGGCGACGAGCACTTCGTTTTGTTGAGAGACCGCCAATGCAATCGAATCACACTGATCCACATGATCGGCTACTGTTTGGTGCCTGGTCAGCGTCCGCGTGCCGAGGATCTTTAGTCGGTCCTGATCTGAATCCAGAATCAGCACGGAGCAGGTCGCCGCATTCACGGCATCCCTCAGCTTGTCAGAGAGCGTATCCACCAGCGCATGGAGGTCGAGCTTCGATGCCACTGCCTGACCGATCTCCCACACGAGTTCAAGCTCCTGAGCATAACCGTCCGAAACCTTCACCGAGTCGGAAATGCGATTTCGAAGCTGGAAATCCTCAACTGCGAGGGCGGCCTGGTTGGAGAGAACGTCGAGCAGCCGCTCCTGCTCCTTCGATAGCTTCTGAATCGGCCGGCCTGCAAAGAACAATGCCAGCACACCCAGGCAGTCGTCCCGGACGATGAGAGGGTTGAAGACCGCCGAGCGGATCTCGCTGATTCCCTCCAGCCTCTGGGCGAGTATGGGATAGTCCAGCGCATTTTTCGTGAAGACGGTCTTACCGGTCGAGAAAGCATCGCCGAGAGGTCCCTCACTCGGCCGGAATACCAGCCGCCTGGCCGTTTCGTCGTCGAAGCCGATTTGAGCGCCCACCTTGAGTAGTCCGCGCTCTTTCTCGAAGGTCAAAAGGCAGGCCGCCCTTGCCGCGAGAGAGCTGTTTGCAAGCTCGATTATCCGGCGGTATTGCTCGGACGGATCACCGCTCGAAACGACGGCGTGCTGGGTCTGGACGAGATTGCTTAGTTCGGATGCTTGATCGCGCACCTTCATCTGAAGCCTGGTGTGCTCGGCCAGCATTCCGGCGAGCGGTGATATGAATACGAACACCTTCATCAGGCTGGCGAACCAGAATACGGTTTGCGACGGCTGGGGCTTGAGGGCGATCGCCATCTGGGCGAAGAAGGCAAAGATCAGCCCGTACGCCATCCAAGAGAATACTGCGCTGCTCTTCATCACTGCGGCCCGGCTGTAGATGACACAGGCCCCTGCAAAAGTTGCGGCGCACAAAGCGCTTATGATCATCCAGATTTTCGGGGCCAGGTCGCTATTGGAGATCCGCGAGGAACTCCAGGTCGTGATGCATATGACAATGGCAGCAAACAGGATGCTGAATGACATCACAGTGAACGTCTGCCCCATGATCGCTTCCTTGGAGTGCATTCTGCGGCTGACGATGGTACCGCAGACGAGCATTCCCGCCAGGGTGACCCATTGCGCCTCCCAAAGCATGAGGTAGGGCCAGCGTGAGACGAAGAAGGCGGAGCGGAAAACATAGTTGTAAGGGAACGAGAGCGCATCCCAAATTCCCATAAACCCGAGCGCCAGGAATGTGCCCGCGAGGCATAGATTGAGCTTGCGGCCGTGGGTGACATACTCCGCCAGCATTACGGCAAACACGGCAAGTGCCATCACGGCCGTAAGCCATGAGATCGCCGAGTATGGGTCGGGCTGACGTATGGCTTCGTTCTGCCTCGCCGTCGCCGAAATGAGAAGTAGGGCGGCAGCACTGGCGGCCACCGGAATCATGAGTGCGCTTTTCTTCATGAATTCCCTTTATACCAAGCGCATTCTACCATATCTACTCTCTCCTAACAAGGGTTTTTCACGCATCACTTATGATATAATGCGCAGGGGTGACCAGCTTGAGACCAACCATGGATCCGCTTGTTTTCTTCCAGCGGGAGTATGATAAGATCGCACCTGCCCTGCCGTTCGTCGCAAAGACCATCGAGGAGGCGGTCGCATGGCAGAAGAAGGCTCGTCCGCAACTTCGGCGGCTTCTGGGCGATTTCCCGAGAGTCACCGGACCGGTTGGCTCGCGAGTCCTCGAAGAGAGGGGTTTTTCCGATTACCATAGGACTAAGCTGTCGTTGGAGCTATACCCCGGCCTGACGGCGATTGCTTACTACCTGTTGCCGAAGAATCGCCCGAAGAAAGGCCCGGCAATCCTTGCGGTTCCGGGGCATGGGAAGTCGGTCGAGGATCTGATTGGCGGACCGGATGGGAAGGGCGATCCGCTGGACTACGCCCTCCAGTGTGCGAAGGCGGGAATTCCGACTCTCGCTCTCGAGCAGATTGCCTTCGGGGAGCGTCGGCATGCTCAGGCGATTCGGGAAAATCCCGAGGGCGGAACGGCATGCATCGTGCCTGCCGGAGCGGCGCTGATGCTCGGTCGAACGTTGATGGGCTACCGGATCGTCGAGACTCGCCGGGCACTCGACTGGCTTTCCGCTCGGCCCGAGGTGGATCCGAAGAGGCTCGCCATGACCGGCATATCGGGCGGCGGGCAGGTGACTTTCCACACGGCGGCGCTCGATCCTCGGATTAAGGCCATCCTGGTGAGCGGCTACTTCAACACCTATCGGGGCTCGGTCTACTCCATCTATCACTGCACGGACAACTTCATCCCCGGCATCATTCGATGGTTCGAGATGCCGGACCTCGTCGGCCTCATTGCCCCAAGAGCCGCCTTCTTCGAGCAAGGGGATAAAGATCCGATCTTTCCAGTAGAAACCTTCAGGTTTGCGGTCGAAAAGGCTCAACGCATCTACAAGGTCTTCGGCGTTCCTGAGCGCACGGGCAGCGCCATCTTCCCCGGCGAGCACGAGTGGAACGGCAAAGAAGGCATCCCTTGGCTCGTGAGGATGCTGAGGGAATAGGATTGTAGACAATGTCCCAGATTTATGGTATATTAAATTAGCAATTTACGAATTTCGGAGATTAGTATGTTACTCACTGTCAGAAAAAACGCTCAGATTACCCTTCCGGCGGGCATCCGCAAGAAAGCCCACATCGAGGAAGGCGACATTCTGGAGGCTGAGGTCAGGGGCGACGAGATCGTCCTGAAGCCGAAGAAGCTGATAGACAAGAGCCAGGCATGGTACTGGACCGAGGAATGGCAGAAGGGGGAACGAGAGGCTGACGCAGATATCGCAGCCGGTAGGGTGAAGGAATTCGATAACATAGAGGACGCTCTCGGGTATCTCCACGGAGAGAGAGACAGGTGAAGCTGCAATTCACAGACCGTTTCACCAAAGACTATGACTCTCTTCGAGACGAGATCAGGGCTAAGGTAGATTCGGCGCTCGGCATGCTGCTTGTCGACCCTAGGCATTCGTCCCTTCGAGTCAAGAAAATGCATCGCTTTCCCGGGGTGTGGGAGGCAAGGGTGGATCGCCAGCATAGAATGACCTTTGAAATAAGAGAGGACTGCTATGTCATGCGAAAGGTCGGCAAGCATGAGGAGACCCTCAGGCAGCCCTGAGCAAGGAACGGAAATGTACTGCGCAAAATGCGGTCAGGAGAATCATGACGAGGCGTTATATTGCATGCACTGCGGAGCGAAGATCGGACGATCTCGCGGGAAGAGCAAGACCCCATGGTTGATCGCCGGCTTTGGCCTGGCCACTCTGGTTATCATATTCATCTTCACGATTTCGCATTCCCTGAAGACGATTCCCCTGGGGAGGATGATAGGGCAGGGCGGCATCAGGGTGACCCTGCAGGTTGATCCCCGTCCTGACGACGATTGGCCCGCAGGCGCCGCCGGGCGTGCGGCCAAGATGGAATCAATCCGTGAGATTCTGCTCAAGAGGGCAAAGAGCTTAGGCGTCTGGAGAGCGAAGGTCGTGGTCCAAAACGCCAACGCCTATAGCCCCCGAGTTGTCGTCGAGCTGCCGGGAGTCAAGGGAAGCGAAGCGGATATTGCGGAGAGCATCTGCTCGACCGCACGGATTGAGGTCCGGCATCTGCGCGATGTGCACTATGCCAACGGTCGGCAATATCGGCCCACGGCTGCCCGGTATGCGCTGGATATCTCTACAGACGAAAAAGGCGATCATTATGCCTTCACCGATGCCAATGGGAGAATCGTCCCTGAGTCCCAGGTGCTCGCCGAATCTCCCCTGATCTTGTCATGGAGTGATCTCAAACCCGTCTCCATGGCGCAAAAGGATCCAGTAAGCCATAAGACTGCGGTCGCGCTGGAATTCACGCCTCATGGCAAGCAGACGTTTGCGGATTTCACCAGGCGCAATGTCGGCGAGATTCTGGCCATAGTCCTCGACGGCAGAATCCTGAGCTCTCCGAGTATTACTGAGCCCATTCTCGATGGCAGAGCGGTTATCAGGGGCAGCTTCTCCGTCAAGGACGCCCAGGTGCTCGCCGGGTTTCTCAATGCCAGCGCGCTGCCAGTTCACTTGAGGGTGGTCATCAAGGAAAGCCTATAGCCTCAACCTGTAGACATGCACATCATTCCGCCCAAAGCGGTCGGTAAAGAGGCCGTTCGTGATCTGGAGCTTCCGTCCCTCGAAAATGACCTCCGCCTCGCCCTTCAGGAAGTCGCCGGAGAACCGAATCAGCGCCGGTGAACCTTCGCGCTTGGCGGCGAGGATGTAGAGATAAGGGCCGACCTCCCGGCAGGTGAACTCGATGTCCGGCGCGCCCGTCATCTTCAATGGCAACTTCGAAGGGACTGCCAGGATGGCCTTATGAAGCTCGGTCCCCTCGCCGATCTCCGTCATCAGCGGCCTCAGCACCTCATTCCAGAACGTCCAGTTGAAGCCCAACTCGGCATCCCGACCCTCCAGGGCATCGTGCGAGCCGAAAAAGAGCAGGCCGTTCGCGCCTTTGATGATCGCCTGGTAGGCCATATACCGCTCCTGATGGAAGGTGGGGAACACTCGCACGTGCTTCGGGGGACTTGCGCCGCTCCAGCCGACCTGCAGCACCATTAGAATCGGCTTCTTGCCTTCCATCGCCTCGGAGATCAACTGAGTATAATCCCCCACGCAGCTAATCTCCTTGTTTCCCATGTGTGAGCCCAGGCCCATAGGGACTGCGATCGGATAGACATCCAGCCCGGAGATATCGCACGCATCCCGGTACTGCTTCCACCAGCGCAGACCCAGCGTCCGGTGATTAAGCCATATGGGATGATCGGGGTCGATTTCTTTGATGAAGCGGTAGGATGCAATCAGTGAATCAGGTGGTTCAGAGGCGGGGATCGGCTCGTCCTTGATCTTCCACATTGCGATGGCGGGATTGCCCTTGAACCGCTCGATGATCGCCCGAAGCTGGTCCTTCCGCTCGGGGAACTTCGGGTCGAAGACGGTCAGCTCGCGGAGGTTCGGGAAAGCGTACATCCCATGCTCTGCGACCCAGTCGAGGTACTTCGCGTTCGCCTCGATCTCCGCCGGATCGGACATATTCGCCCCGACTCGGAAGCTGTTCATCCCGGCGGCCTTGATGACATCCATCGGGTCCCGACCGAGCGGATCCTTCGACCCCAACGGCGGCCCGGGCGAGAGTCCAAGCGGGAACCACAGCTTCCTGTTGAGCATCAGCCGGTTGTGCTTGTCGATGGTCACCTTGGTTCCGGCGTGGCTCATTCCTTGGCACAGGAGCACGAGCAGCAAGCACTTACAAGCGGATCTTGTAGACATGCACATCGTTCCTTCCGAAGCGATCTGTGAAAACGCCGCCCGTGATCGGGATCTTCCGGCCCTCGAACATGACCTGGGCCTCGCCCTTGAGGAAATCGCCCGCGAACTTGATGGTTGCCGGTGAACCTTCCCTCTTGGCGGCGAGGATGTAGGCATAGGGCCCGACCTCCCGCACGGTGAACTCGATGTCCGGCGCCCCGGTGACTTTGAGAGGGAGCGCCGAACCCGGGGCAAGCAGCGCTTCATTAAGCTCACTTCCCTTGATCTCCTTTAGCAGCGGCCCGAGAACCTCGTTCCAGAACGTCCAATCATACCCCAGATCCCTATCCCGCCCCTGAAGCGCCACCGGCATTCCGAAGAAGACCAGCCCGCGAGCGCCCTTGATGATCGCCTGGCAGGCCATATACCGCAGTTGATGGAAGGTTGGGAAGACCAGGATATTGTCAGGGGGGATGACCCCGCTGAACGCGACCTGGAGAATCATGAAGAACGGCTTCTTTCCATCCACCGCCTGATTGAGCCATTCGGCGTAATCGCCCACGACGCTGATGTCCTTGTTCGGGAAATGGCCATGCTTCCCCATCGGCACTGAAACCGGATAGATGTCCAGCCCCGTGATGTCACACGCCTTGCAGTACTCATGAAGAATCTCGACGGTGTCCCTGGGCGCATGAACCATCCATGCGGGATGATCCGGGTCAATCCGCTTGAGGTACTTGTACGCGTCCATCAGCCCACTGACGGGCACTTTGCCCCATGCCGGCTCATCCTCGGTCTTCCAGACGGCCATCGCAGGATGATACTTGAAGCGCTCGACCACCTTGCGAAGACTCTCAGGCCGGGCGGGCGCTTTGGGATCGAAGACGCTCAACTTGGCAAGATAAGGGAAGCCGTAGGCGCCATACTTGGCGAACCAATCAAGATATCGGCTGCAATCCTCCACCCCCTGAGGCTCATCCAAGTGATTGATCCTGAAGCCGTCAACTCCCCCCGCCGCCAGCACCTCGACGGCGTCCCTGCCCTCAGCATCTTTCGCTCCCAGTGGAGGCGGTGCAGGCGTGAATACGATCGGAAACCAGGGCTTTCCGTTCTTCAGAAGCCGGTTATGCTTGTCATAGGTAACCCGGGTAGGGACCGATTTGCTTTTGTCTGCCACCGTCATCTGCCAACTCCCTCAATCCGCAATGTCTTGATCTCCCACTTGCCGACCGGCACCTCGGTCCGACCGTTCAGGGGAACGAGAGGCCTGATGGGCCGTTCCATGAGATCGGTCTCCCGAAAACCGGCTGCCTCAAATCCAGGCTCGATAATAGCCTTTCCGCCTCCTCCGGTGCAATCATAGAACCGCAGAATAAGATCATTAGAGTCCTCGGCCTTCTTGAGGGCGGTTACGATCATGTTCGCCGGCTCGACCTCCAGGAACGAGTACTCCTTCGGCAGCCGGCCGTTGTGCTTCTTCGCGGTGACCGGGATCAGCGGATTGTTTAACTCATACCCGCGCCTCACCGAATCTGCCTGCCAATCGCCCGAGTGCGGATAGAGCGAATAGGTAATGATATGCCTGCCGTCATCGGGAACAGGATCCGGATGATTCGACGAGCGAAGAAGTGTCAAGTGTATGACATTGTCCTTGACATCATGTCCATACTTGCAGTCATTGAGGAGGCTGACGCCGTAATCCTTGCCTGAGAGGTCAACCCACTTCTGAGCGGGGACTTCTCTGCCGTCCGCCGGGCGTTCGATGCTGCCGAAAGGAATCTCGAACCTCGCCTTGCCATCCTGGACGTTCAGGGGGAATGCGACCTTCAGCATCGGGCCACTCCGCTCATACCAGTTGGCGGTGAGCTTGAAATCAATCCGTGGCACGCCCGCATACAAGACGATGTCCTGGGAGAAAGTCGAGCTTCCGAACTTGTGTTTGATTCTCATGATGGAGACCGGGCCGTCGGAGATCTTCTCGACAGAAACCGGCGAGTCGAGGTTTTGCGACCCGGTGATCGGGCCGATGCTCCATGCGGATAGCCCCTGGCCTTCGAGGAGAATCTGAAGCTGGTCGCCTTTCTCTCCCTCTGCAAGTACCTCGCGGCCGGCCTTTTTGTCATAGACACGAGCGATTGTTCCGGTTTGGATGTCAACCTCGACACGCAGGAACTCGTTCTCCAGGATACTAGGATCACTTGAGGAATCGCTTGGCTCACCCTTGGAGATATAGAAAACCTTGTACCCCATCGAGGGCACGTCTTGCGCAGTGAAAACAAGCTTGCCTTCCACGATCTGAGCCGGCATCTCGTGACCGGCCGCATCCGTGACGCTCACATTATCTGGACCTTGCGGCGCGTCCGTTCGCACGACGTCTGTCCGCTGCCATGACAGTGGGTTGAAGACAACAATCGGTGTGCCCTTGCCGGTCGTGTCAACGTTGCCAGCCAACATGTCTAGGGAGCGTTGAAGCGCACTGCTTCCGACGCCATAGGCCTTGTTGAAGAGTTGCCTGGAATAATCGTACGAACCGTGAATTGCCGTGCCGTCGAATATGTCATGGAACTGATTGAAGCAAGTGTTCCGCCATGCGTCCTCGAAGCCCTTCGCCGGACATGGAAAGCCGTATGGACCTGCCAGCGCCGAAAACGCCTCAGCGGTCGGGAGCAGGTTCTCCAATTCGCGGTTCATCTTCTTGATATCGGAGTGGGCGGTGTAGCATCCACGAAACTCGAAGTTCAGTTCGTCTCGGATCACCGGCCAATCCTTCTTCTCGTCGAGCAATCTGTCATAGAGGCCCTTGGTCGTGTCAAGCTGGACATTGACATAGACGTCTGATTTCTGGAGAGCTACTGCCTTGTCCAGGTCCTTTCTGGTCGGCCCTCCACCATGATCGCCGACTCCGTAGACGACCATCCCGTCCCTAACGTCATACCTCTTGCCGATGTCGAGCGGGGAGTCCATTATCCCATCAGTGACCGGCTCATTGTACTTCGGGCGGTTGTAGGCCAGCACTCTCGACCCGTCAGGTCCCTCCCACCAGAAGATGGGCTCGTTCTTACCACAGCGCATGAAAAAATAGTATTTCAGCCCGCTCTTTATCAGTATCTGGGGGATAGTCCATGCGTGACCGAACGTATCAGGCTCCCAGCACGTAACCGGCTCCACACCGAACTTCTCCTTGAAATAGCGCTTGGCATAGAGGATTTGGCGAACGATGGACTCGCCGGAAGCCATGTTCATATCGCCTTCGACCCAGGTGCCGCCGGTGACCTCCCAACGCCCTGTCTTCACCCACTTTTGTATGTCGGCGAATAGCTCGGGGTCGGCCTCTTCGACGGCGAGATACGCGGCTGCCTGACTCTGAGAGAAGCGGAATTCCGGGTACTCGGCGAGAAGCTTTGTCACCGTGCGGAAGGTATTCTTGCAGACATCCACCGTCTCTGGCCACAGCCACAGCCAGTTCATGTCAATGTGGGCATGGCCGATTAGATGGATGGTGTAATCCTTCAGCACATGCCCGACCGGCTTCAATTCTCTCTGGGCCGCAGAGATCGAAGACACGAACGCCTGCTCGTCTCCCTTTTCGAGCGCCGTCATGTCAAGGTTGACAACCGACTTGTCCAGGGCGCTTCGATATGATTCTCTTAGCTTCTCGTCTTGCTCGCGGTCAGCCAGTCGCTTGACGGCGTTCAGGCTGTTGACGAGATCGGCGACCTGTGAGCGCATATCGTCAAACATGCCGAATTCCAGCTCGGCGAAGAGTAGCCTGCCTGACCCGGAGCCGTTCATGGCTTTGAGGGCTATGACAAACTTGTCACCCGGCTGAGCGTTCTCCGTAAACGTCACTCGGCAGCCATCCCAATGAAACTTCTGCGTCAGCTCGCCATTGACGTAGCACTCGCCGTCGTCATCGATGCCGGCCCGGAATGTAACCTTCGACCCCTTGACGGGGAATCCGCCGACTGCATCAGGAATGACGATCGTCTTCCTGATCCAGGCAGTCGGCACCTGGCCGTAGTCGAACTCCGGGCTGGCTGTCTGCCAGGTGGAGTCGTCGAATTCCGGTTTCTCCGCCCGGGCAGCGTCTGCCGATTGGGACCTCCAATCGCGCATTGGAACGTTCCACGCTATGCTCGTGAGCTGCTGGATCGCCTCATTCGGCGTGAGTTGACCCTGACTGGCATGTCCTGCAATGCAGATTAGTAAAAGAGCGAATATAGCGGCTATATGTCGACCTGGACACCGCGTTGTCTTAGACGTCATACACACGAAAAACCTTCTCCCTCCAGGTTTTGAAAGTCCGAATGCCGTGGAATAAGATATCGAGTCGGCTTTCCCCGATTGGTTTCGCGGTAAGCGCGGACGGCTTGAATGTGATCAGGTCGCAGAATCCGGGGTTGCCGGCTCATTTTATTCGACAAACGTCAAATCTCCATACAGATTTGGCGACTTCTCCTGCCCAATTCCGCTCGTCCACTCCAACCAGCCTTCACGTCCCGAACCGTCATCGTCATTCAGAAGCAGGGAGAAACCTATTGTGTTGCCGGACGTCGGCTTCAACGGCTTGAGGGACGAGAGTGGGATCGAGACCTCGTATGTGGTGAGATTGCCCGTCCGCACGACAGCCAAAGCCGCTTCCTTCATCAATCCTGTGCGCTCGCCCTGCGGCGAATACCAGCAGTAAACCTGCGGTCCTGTCGGGGTCAGAGCGAGGCCGATTTCATAGATGGAATCGGGCGACTCGAGATGGAGAGGATCGAGCGCAAACTGAACGCTGTCGCCCTTCCATATGTCCGCGCCTGATTCGTTCTGGCAGAATGCGTTATCCCTGACCCGAGCCGCCAGGTAGAAGTTGGAGTCATCCCAGGCGGTCCAGATCTCCCCCGACAGATCGTCCGGTCCGCTCCATTTTCCCGGCTCGAGTTCCTGGAAATGCCCGGCCTTCCCCAAAATGATCGGCGAATCGAGATTCCATTCCTCGAGTGAGCCGTCAACTGTGACTACTGCTGCGCGTCTGCATGGGACGTAGTATACCCTCGGGCGCTTTGACAGGCTGCCCAAATCTGTGTCAACTATGACAGATACAGGCAGGCCCTTTTCGGATCCGAGTGTCAATCCGGCCGGAAGCTCGTACTCTTCCCGATGGCTGTTCTTCCCCTTCGGCAGTTGGAATTCATCGGCGTAGCCGGGTATGCGGACGGTAACCCGAGCTTTACCCAGCGACCGCCGGGAATCGAACTGGACGGCGAAACGGGATTCGTTGACTGGCAACACGGTAATCTGGATCGGCGGTTCCCCAGCCTCCGCTTTGACAGCCTTGACATCGCTGATGGCAACGTTGACATCCTGTGGGACTTTGTCTATGAAAATCGGATTCTGGGAAAGCCGAATCCCCGATCCTATTGCTACCTTCCCGCCGATTAAATTCGTGACTGTAGACCGTCGGGCATTCGGCAAAGAGAGTTTGGCAGTCCCGGATGTGCACCATGCCACGATGGTCCGACCGCTCTTCCCCTCGAAGAGATAGGCATAGACATCCTTGCCCTCGGCCAGCGGCCGAATAAGCTTCTTGCCCTCCAGAGCCTGGGTCATGGTTCGGAGCGCGATGCAGGCCGGCTTGGGGCTGTGATCCCGGCGAATAATGCCGAAATTGTGCTCGTTGTAGTTGGCATCCAGGCCATCATTCCGGAAGTTGTACCAGAAAGTCT
>DASRZD010000649.1:0-6572 GCA_035686805.1 Armatimonadota bacterium | reverse complement strand
GAGTACATCCTCGTCTGGACGACCACTCCCTGGACGCTGACCGCGAATACCGCCCTCGCCGTTCATCCCGACCTCGACTATGCGAAAGTCAGGCAGAGCGATGACATCCTCTACCTCTCCGCCGGGACGATCTCCAAGCTGGACGGGGAGTATGAGCTGCTGGGGACTGTCAAGGGCAGCGAATTCGTTGGGCTGCGCTATCGAGGACCGTTCTTCGATCTGCCTGCCCAGAAAAACCTCGATACCCGGATCGTCGCCTGGGAGGACGTCGGCGAAGAGGAGGGCGTGGGCGTCGTTCATATCGCTCCAGGCTGCGGCGAGGAAGACTTCCTCCTGAGCAAAGAGCAAAATCTCCCGGTGATAGTGCCCATTGACGAGAACGGCTTCTACTACGAAGGCTTCGGATGGCTCGAGGGGAAGCCCGTCGGCGAAGTCGCCGAGATGATCTTCGAGGACCTCGAGGAAAAGGGAATGCTCTACAAGACCGAGGACTACGAGCACCGGTACCCGGTCTGCTGGCGATGCCAGGAGGACCTGGTCTTCCGCCTCGTGGATGAGTGGTTCATAAAGTGCGAAGACCTCCGCGAGCCGATGATCCGCGAGGCGCGAAAGGTTCGCTGGGTGCCGGACTACGCCGGGAAGCGAATGGAGGACTGGCTCAACAACATGGGCGACTGGTGCATCTCACGAAAGCGATTCTGGGGGCTTCCACTGCCGATCTACAGGTGCTCCTGCGGGGAGATCACGTTCGTCGGCTCGCGGAAGGAGCTGGAGGAGCGGGCGGTCTGCGGGATCGAGGGGCTGAAGGAACTCCATCGCCCGTGGATAGATGACGTCAAGATCAAGTGTCCGGCATGCGGGGACACCGCCGAGAGGATCCCTGAGGTCGGAGATTGCTGGCTGGATGCGGGGATCGTCGCGTTCTCCACGATGGGCTATCTGGACCAGGACAACTCGTACTGGCAGAAGTGGTTCCCCGCCGAGTTCGTCACCGAGATGCGCGAGCAAATCCGCTTGTGGTTCTATGCCATGATGTTTATGAGCGTGACTCTCACCGGCAAGTCGCCCTACAAGTCGGTGCTGGTGTACGAGAAGGTCCACGACGAGAATGGCCGCCCGATGCACAAGAGCCATGGAAACGCCATCTGGTTCGACGAGGCGGTCGAAAAGATGGGTGCGGATGTGATGCGGTGGATCTACGCCGGGTCGAACATCCAGAACAACCTCAACTTCGGCTATGGCAAGGGCTCGGAGGTCGTGCGGAATCTGCTGACGCTTTGGAATGTGTATTCGTTCTTTGTGACTTATGCCATCGTGGATCAGTGGCTTCCGTCAGACTCGTCCGACAGGTCAGACAGGTCCGACTGCGACCGCTGGATTCTCTCCCGGCTGCATTCGCTGGTCGCAGAGACAACGCACGCCCTGGAGAACTACGATGCGGCGCACGTGACTCAGGCGGTGGATGCGTTCGTGGACGACCTCTCGAACTGGTACGTCCGGCTGAGCAGGCGAAGGTTCTGGAAGAGCGAGTCGGACGAGGATAAGCAATCGGCGTACTCCACGCTCTACGAGGTGCTGGTGACGCTCAGCAAGCTCCTCGCGCCGATAATGCCGTTCACCGCCGAGGAGATGTACCATAACCTGGTGCGGTCGGTTTCGCCCGGTGCGCCGGAGAGCGTCCATCTGTGCGACTGGCCGGTCGCGGATGAGTCGCTGATTGACCGGCGGCTGATGGAGGAGACGTCCGCCGTGATGAAAGTCGTGCGCCTTGGGCGGGCTGCTCGGAATGCTGGCGGGATGAAGGTCCGCCAGCCGCTCGCGATGCTCACAATCAAGCCATCGAGCAAGATCGAGCGTGAAGCAGTCGAACGAAATGAGCGCCAGATATTGGAGGAGTTGAACATCAAGGGGCTCATGATAGTCGAGGATGCGTCGAGCCTGGTCAAGCACGTCGTCAAGCCGAACTTCTCGCTCCTGGGGCCGAAGTATGGGAAGCTCATGCCGAAGATCCAGGCGGCCCTCGCCCAAAATGAGGTTTCCGCAGGCGAGAGCGTCACCCTGCAGGTCGAGGGCGAGACGATCACCCTCGAGCCGGGCGAGTTGACGGTCGAGACAATCACGCCCGAGAGCCTGTCATGCGCCGAGGAGGCGGGGACGGTCGTTGCCGTGGACACGGCCCTCACCGAGGAATTGGTTCAGGAGGGGCTAGTGCGCGATCTGGTGAGGCAGATTCAGAACATGCGCAAGGAATCCGGCTTCAATGTGGACGACCGGATAACCATCGAGTACCGAACCGACGGCATGCTCGGGGAGGCCATCCGCGCGCACGAGGAGTACATCCGCCAGGAGACCCTCGCGAATTCGCTCACCGAGTCCACGGACTCTCTCTCCAAGGTGAAGATCGGCAGCGAGGAGATCGGATTGGGGCTGGCAAGAGCATAGTCTCTATGACAGCTCCTGACATAGACAATTGAGAAGCGGCTGCCGATTTCTGAATGCTGCTGCATATCACGTAGGGACAGCTCGGGCTTGTCCCCAGCCAGGTCCTCCACCCGACCTGCAGAATAGTTGCGCTTTCCTTCCAGGGCGGGTAGAATGTGATCAGAAACCGTGCAGGAGGGAGTATAATGAGACGCTGTATCGCCATCGTCGGTATTCTATGCCTTGCCATCGCCTTGCAGGCTGAAACGCCGAACGCCCCCGGCGCGGATGGAAAGGGACCACCTGCGCCTGCCCCAAACGGGATAGCCAGCAGCATTGCCCCACCATGGGCTGAGGATTCAGTCCGCAAGGACTCCTGCCCGACAGGCCCAAACGGTCCATCCGCGGCAAGCTTCGTTGTCCTCGGCACGGGCGCTTATGAGAACGAACCGGAAGCTGATCTTTGGGTCAAGAATCCAACCGGCCCCACCGTCGGCTTTTTCCGCGTCTACCGTACCGCACTTGCAGTGCAAGGCCGCGGCTCGCCGGGATTCTCGACGGGATGGGCCCACGGCTTCGACACAGTCGCGGTCGGTCCAAGTGAGCCGACCTGGGGCAAGATCACCATTTTCCACTATAACGGGGCTAAGGAGGAGTTGACACCCGAGCTTAAAGACGGTGTCCCAACCGGCAGCTTGAAGGCGGCTCCCGGGACGCCTTCCGTTATCAAAGGCCAGCCCGGTAAAATACCCGGACGCTGGGATTGGATCGGCATCACGGTCTCCGACGGAATAACCTGGGTATTGTGCCCCACGCAAAGCAATCCAAATATCTACCGTTATATGCAAGTAAAGGGAAACGTCGGAGGTCCGGTGAGGATTTACTACGACGTGGCAAACCGACTGGACAGGATAGTCAGCGACAGAGACCTACTGCTCCTGAAACTAACTTACGATTCCGTCGGATACCTTTCCACCGCAACCTCATATGATGCGAAGGGTGCTCCCAGCGGCCAGATCAAGTATGCCTTCGGACCTGCGGCAGGCGCAACCTGCCTTCTCGGGGTATCGCTAATCAACCAGCCCACCAGTGCCGCCTGCATGTACGGCTACACGGCGGTCAACGGCCGACCGTTCCTATCCTCGGTGTCCGTGCCGAATCCATCCGGAAAAGGCGGTGCGAGCACCCACCGCATAAACTATGATACTCTCGGGCGGGTGTCCTCTATGGTGGATGCGAACGGCAATCAGCGGACCTATACGTATCAAAACGGACAGTCTAAGCCTAACTCTCCCCCACCACAATGATTTGGGGATACTGCCCCCTCGACACAGACGGTATGAGACTGTCCGGCCTATGGCTTACTGAGCATCCGGGCCCAGGGCCTTAACCCTGGAATTGGGGAAGCCAAGGCTGGAGCGCCTCGAGCATCTCATCTACCATTGCCCAGACCTGATCGGGAGTCAGGACTGCGCTGGTGAGCGGATCATGGAGAACCGCCAGCTTCACAAGGTTCTTGTCGCCGGTGAGTGCCGCCTCGATCGCCATCCGCTGGACGTTCACGCTCGTCCCGAGAGTCGGGACGCACTGGAGCGGGAGATCGCCGACAAAGGTCGGCTGGATGCCGTTCGAGTCCACGATGCACGGCAGTTCCACAGTGCATCCGTCCGGCAGATTGGTAATCAGCCCCGTGTTGCCTACATTGAAGCAACCCCAATACCGCCGGCCGGTCTCCAGCGCCTCGATTATGTATGACCCGTGCTCGTGCGAGCGATTCCCAAGCGGGATCTGGTCCAGCTCGCCGGACATCCACTTCGGGTAATTTTCCTTGTACGAGGTCCGGCCCTCACGGCACACGCGGAGGTAGCCGCCGGTCTCGCCGCCCGCCCAGTAGGAGTAGTCCATCCAGCGGGCCTTCTGCTCATCCGATCCTTTGCGATACCAGGGCAGGTACTCGCTGAGGTGGCCGTTCGACTCGGTCGAATAGTAGCCGAATCGCTCAAGCACATCTATCCTGAGCTTCTCGCTCTTCATCATCTGCTCGTCCTTCTTGAAGGCGGCGAGCACCTTGTCGGTCAGATCAACGCCCTTGTGCGCGACCTTGATGAACCACGTCTGATGATTGATCCCCGCGCAGACGTACTCCAGCTCCTCATACGGGATGCCGAGTGCATTGGCGATCTGACCTGCGCCGCCCTGAACGCCGTGGCACAGGCCGATGATCTTGACTCCGCCCGCCTTCCGAACAGCCCACGTGTTCATCGCCATGGGATTCGAGTAGTTAAGCCAGAGAGCGTTCGGGCAGACCTCGCGCATGTCAGCGGCGATGTCCATCAGCACGGGGATCGTCCGCAGGGCATAGAAGATTCCGCCCGGCCCGAGGGTATCGCCAACGCACTGGTCAACTCCATACTTCAGCGGAATCTCGATGTCATGAGCGAACGCCTCCAGCCCGCCGACCCTCACCATGGTGATGACGTAATCGGCGTCTCGCAGGGCCTCCTTGCGGCCCATTGTGGCGATGACCTTGGCAGGCAGATTGTTGTCACTAACCATCTTGGCGCAAAGGTTCTTGGCCATCTCCAGGTTCTCCGCCGAGATGTCCATGAGCCGGAATTGGGCATCTCTGAGCTCCGGCACGGCCAGGATGTCCATGAGCAGCCGTCGGGTGAACCCAACGCTCCCCGCACCGATGAATGCGATTCTAATCACCGTGATCTCCTATTTTCCATTGAGTACGAGGGTATCATCCGCCCAGACTGCATGGACGCCATAGGTCGGGTTGACAATCTGAGTGATCCGCAGGTCTACGACCTGGCTTGCGAGCATGTAGGCATCCTTGCGGGAGACGCCCAGCTTCTGCACCATCAGGTCCAACATGCCGTTGGTGGCGATGAACATGGCCTCGGTGAGATCCTCGTGGAAGCCCAGGGTCATCCATGCGCCGGGCAGCCTGGCAATCGGCCATTCCAGCGGCATGTCATCCCTCAAGTTCAGGGTCAGGCGGCAGACGTCCATGGGGCACTCGATCGCCGTGTCGCAGATCTCGCCGTCGCCCTGGGCGGCATGCCCGTCGCCGAATGAGAACAGCGCCCCTTCGACTTCGATGGGGAGGTAGAGCTTGGCACCTGCGACCAATTCCTTGCAGTCCAGATTGCCGCCGATCCGACGGCCCGAGTGATTAGAGTGATACCCCGGCTCAGCGGGCGCAACTCCGAGCCAGCCGAGGAAGGGATTCAGTTTGACCGAGAAGCCGGTATTGCTGATCGCGATCCCCCTCGAACGGTCGAACTCCCATGAGGTCACGGCAAAACCATCCTCAATACCGAGCCGCCGATTGCGCTCCGATGTATCCGTGGACACGACCCCATACGACCCGACCTGCAATTCGTCAATACTGACTTCCAGCGTCATCCCAGGCTTCGCGCCCTTGACGAAGATCGGGCCATCCAGGGCCATATCGCCGTCGTTTTCGGGATCCTTGCGTTCATCGAGGGGAATGATCTGCGGGAGAGTGCCCGGAGTCAACGGCGGCGCGAATCCCCACCGATAGCACAGGGTCTTCGCCGAGATGCTGTCCCCCGGCTCGATGGTGAGTATGGGCTTCAGGTCACGGGAGATCTTCCCGTGCAGATTGGCGATATCAGGCTCGATGCGATGGGTTGTTGGCATCTAGTATGACACTATCCCTTCCGGCCGGACAGGCGATCTACGGGCCGACAAGGCCGAACGAGGGATCAGAATCCCTGGCCGCATTGTTCGTAATGTCGGTCTTGCCGCTCCCGTCCGAGTTCATGACGTAGATCTCGTCGTTGCCGTCTCGGTCGCTCGTGAACGCGATCTTCGAGCCGTCCGGACTGAACGCGGGACGATAATCCACGGCCGCATTGTTCGTAAGCCTGGTCGGGGCGGTCCCGTCCGAGTTCATGACGTAGATCTCGTTGTTGCTGCCGTCCCGGACGCTCGTGAACGCGATCTTCGAGCCGTCCGGACTGAACGCGGGAAGATAATCCGCGGCCGCATTGTTCGTAAGCCTGGTCTGGCCGTTCCCGTACGAGTTCATGACGTAGATCTCGTAGTTGCCGTCCCGGTCGCTCGCGAACGCGATCTTCGAGCCGTCCGGACTGAACGCGGGACGATAATCCACGGCC
>DASRZD010000648.1:0-2360 GCA_035686805.1 Armatimonadota bacterium | reverse complement strand
CTCTGACTTTCGTTATCCCATTGGATGAGATAGCCGTCAATCGGCGCTCCCCGGAACACTTGGAGCGGGGCTGGATGGGCGGGCTCGATGGGAACGGACATCAAGCTCTTGCTCCCAAAAATGGCTTCAGTCGGGCTTGTGATCTGCAGAGGAGCCACAAGTTCGGATACGGTGACCAGCTCATATCCCTGGGAAAGCAGGGTCGGGACGATGGTCTGCAAGGCGGTTTCCACGTCCGGCTTGGAGGCGTGAAGCAGGATCACAGCACCGTTGCAGGCGGCTGATAATGTGCTGCTAACGATCTGCGAAACATCCGTGTCGCCGGGCCAAGATGACCAGTACACATGTCGGAAGCCGGCGCTGGCGGCGGCGGCGAGTACCCTGGCGTCCCGTAACGCACTCGGCGCTCGGAACAGTGGCCGGGAGTGATTGCCCGTGACGCTGTAGATGATATCGTCGGCGGCAGTTAGCTGCCAGCGGATCTCATCGTCGGTCAGACTCCTCAAGTCGGGATGGTTGTAGCTGTGGTTGCAGACCTGATGGCCGTCAATAGTTGCCTGGACCCAGTATTCCGGAGTGACCTGAGCGACAGTTCCCGTCACGAAAAACGTACAACGTACGTTGTACTGCCGGAGGGTGTCCAGTACCCCGTTAAGTGGGGGCTCGCCGGCATCGAAGGTCAGGGCCATCTGCTTACGGGTTGTGGGAACGAGAGAAATATCGCCGTACTCCCGGCCTTCCGACACGCACCAGGCCTCGTTCGAGTAGTCGGAGGCGATGGAACCATCGAAGGCTTGCACTCGGTAATAGTAGTCCGCGGCCGGGTTCACGGTGCTGTCGGTGAAACTCATGACATCTGCGCCGACGGTGGCGATCTCCCGGAACAGGCCCAGATTGCCGGCCTTGCGCTCAATCCAGTAGCCGGTCTCGATCGGAGTATCGCCCGACCAGGTGAGTTGGATGCCGACTCCCGGCGACTGGATCGCCGTCAGGCTCTTCGGAGCAAGCAAGCCGGGCATGGTGACTTGCACTTCGTTCGAGTAGGCATACCCTCCCTCCTGGAACGCGGACACCTGGTAGTAGTAGGTCTCGCCCTCCAGCAGGCCGGAGTCGGACCAGGTCGTGACCCCCGCGCCCACGCTGCCCACGATGGCATACGTGCCGCCGGCCTGCTTCCGATGTATCTTGAAGCCGTATTCATCGGTGGAATTGTCCGCCCAATCGAGCCTGACGCTGTCATCGGCGGTGAGCGTGATGGTCAGATTCGACGGAGGATTCGTACTAGGCGGACTGTGGTTCAAGTTGCCGTAGACACAGCTATCCCACACACCTATCCATATGCCGCCACTGGCATCAATCGCGGGGGAGCTGTAGATGCTGGCCGGAGCGAAATACCACCACTTTACGGTTCCGTCGGGATTGAGGGCATACAACCCGCCATTCCATGCGCCGAAGAAGATTGTGCCGTCAGCATTCAATGCAGGTGATGAACGGATGTCCGACCAGGTCTCATAGCGCCAATTCTCGGTGCCCGACGGGTGGATGCAATGAAGGGTTCCGAAATTCGAACCCACGTAGATCGTGCCGTCAGACGCCACTGCGGGCGAGGACGGCGTATTCGAAGCGTAGTACTCGATGGGAAATCTCCAGACCATGTTCCCGCCGGTATCAACAGAATAGAGAAAATTCGTGCTGCTGCCGAAGTAAATTCGGCTTCCGTCCGGACTAATCGCCGGGGAGGTGAGGGTCGTGCCGCCGGGGTTGTAGTGCCATTTCTGTGTGCCGTTAGGATTGACTGCCCGCAGGCCAGCCGCACAGACGTAAATCGTGCCGTCATCGGCTATTGCCGGAGAGCTCATGCTGATGCTCGACAAGACGAGTGACCATTTCAGGGTGCCGTCGGGATTCAAGGCGTAGAGATAGCCGTCCATCGAGCCGAAGTAGACCGTCCCATCAGCGCCGATCGCGGGAGAACTGGTTATGTCGCCGCCGGTGGTGTATGACCATTTGAAAGTTCCGTTGGAGTTTACGGCATAGAGCCTGTCATCGCTCGAGCCTATGTAGATCGTGCCGTCGGCCGCAATTGCAGGCGTGGAGCGGGTGCCGCCTATGGGGTACATCCAGTTCACAGTCCCCGTGCTGCTTATGGAGTAGAGGTTCGTACCGGCCCCCACGTAAACCGTGCCGGCAGGGCCGATCGCGCATGAGGAGAGGGGGCTGCCGCTGACAGGCACTTTCAACTCGTCAGTGGGCAGCGGATCGTGATATGGGCTCTGGCCTGAGTGCATCAAATCATGCCGAAACATCGGCCACGCCGTATTCGCTAGTTGGGAATAAGCGGCAACCTGAATAGAAAGAAT
>DASRZD010000647.1:0-12426 GCA_035686805.1 Armatimonadota bacterium | reverse complement strand
GCCATCGTGAAAAGCTTCGGAGCAGCCGCCGGTTTCTTCCCTTGCATCTCAAACCCTCCATCGAACGCTTGCTTCCTATAGAGGAATTCGACATCCCTATCTGCAACTCATTCCTGACGAGCTTTTTTTTCAACAGGCTCTTTAGACTTCAGACCGTAGCCCGGGCCAACCGGAATGCTAAAGTCTAAAGTCTGTGGTCTAAAGTCCTTTATGAAATCCTGCCCCTACTCACTTGTGAACGGCAGAAGTGCGATTTCCCTGGCTCTCTTGATCGCGTGCATGATCATGCGCTGATGAGAGGCACAGTTGCCGGTCGTTCGCCGTGGCAGGATCTTGCCCCTGTCAGAAACGAACTTCCGCAGTCTCATGGGGTTCTTGTAGTCCACAGACTCGATCTTGTCTGCGCAAAACATGCAGACTTTTCGCCGGGTCCGCCGAAACCTCCCAGCCGAACTGGGCTTGCGAGTAGTACGTCCGCCGCCTCGCATATTGAAACCTCCTCTAATGAATACGTAACGTAATGCGTGATGCGTAATGCAGTAACGGGGTTTCCTCTATTTCTTACTCGTTACTCATTACTCGTTATTCGTCGGCAAATGGGTCATCCAACTCGTCATTGCCCAAATCGGCAGCCGGGCCGGAAGCGTTCTCCGCTGGTGGAGGCTCTTCCCCGATTGTCGGCGCAGCAGAAGTCTCTTTCGGCTTGTCCAGCGACTTCAGATTGTCTGCTACGACCTCGGCGTTCTTACGCCTCGTTCCATCTTGGGCGACCCAGGATCGAATCTGAAGCCGTCCGTCCACAGCCACCATGCGCCCTTTGGTGAGATAGTTCGCCGCGAACTCCGCCGACTGTCGCCACACGACGATCGGGATGAAATCCGCTTCGCGCTCTCCCTGAGCATTGGGCATCCTGTTGACTGCCAGAACGAAGTTTGCCACTGCGATGCCGCTGGGCGTATACTTCAGCTCCGGGTCATTCGCCAGCCTTCCAATGAGGATTACTCGATTCAGCATTGCCGTTTCCTCCTATTCATGCAGGCTGCACAACCGACTCTTGAATTTGTTACCTATCCGAATACTCGTGCAGCCCGAAAAGCCCTTAATCTTCATCTAAGCGGACGATCAGATGGCGCAGTACTTCATCGGCGATTCGGAAAAGCCTGTCGAGTTCCACCTCGACCTTAGGCTCACCTTTGAAGGTCATGAGCACGTAGATGCCTTCACCATGACCTTTGATGTCGTAAGCCAGACGCCGCTTATCCCAACGATTGACGCTCTCCACCTCTCCGCCCTGATCTTCTGCCGCCTTCTTGTACTTCTCAGTGATAGCGGTAATGTCTTCGTCAGACAGTTCAGGGGGAACGATGTAAAGAGCCTCGTAAGGACGAACCATGATTCCACCTCCCCTCGGACTAGTCGGCCCCGAGTCAATGCTCAGAGCAGGAAGGAATCCCGGCAAAACCGGGATGCGTAACGCGTAACGAGTAATACGTAAGAGAAGGTGTTTCCCCTTTACGGATTACTCCTTACTCATTACCTGTCCCGATTCCCATCGGGACAACTTCGTCATTATATCAGCTACAGTCTAGTTTTGCAAACTCAGGCGATTGCGCCCTGCACTTGCGGGCTGGGCTTCTCCAACTCAAACGCGGCATGGAGGGCCTGGACCGCCTTCTGGACATCCGCTTTGTCTATGAGGCAGGTGATCCTGATCTCGCTGGTGGCAATGGAGACGATATTGATGCCTTCCTTGGCCAGCGCGCCAAACATCCTATCGGCGTAGCCGGGATGGCTTCGGATGCCCGTGCCCACAACGGAGACCTTGGCGAGATCAACCGATGTGGACATGTCCTTAGCCCCGATATTGCGGACGACCGGCTCCAGGACCTTCTCTGCCTTCGCGAGGTCGGCAAGGTTCACCGTGAATGACATGTCGGTGATGCCCTGGGCGCTGACATTCTGGACGATGATGTCCACATTGATGGCCGCCTCTGCCAGCGAATGAAATATCTGATATGCGATTCCGGGGCGATCGGGTACGCCCAGGATTGTGATCTTCGCAACGTCCGTATCGTGGGCAATGCCTCGGACGGGATTCTTGGCTTCCATAGTGTCATCCTCCCTAGTAATCAAGGTACCTGGAACTTCTCTTACGCTGTGGGCCACCATTATATTCACGCCGTAGATCTCGCCGAGTTCAACGGCCCTGGAATGCATGACTCGCGCTCCCTGGCCGGCCAACTCGAGCATTTCCTCGTAGGAGATGGTATCCAGCTTGCGGGCGTTCAGTACGACCCTGGGGTCGGCGGTGAAGACGCCGTCCACATCCGTGTAGATCTCGCACTTGTCAGCCGAGAGCGCGGCCGCGAGGGCAACCGCCGTCGTGTCCGATCCTCCTCGGCCGAGGGTTGTGATGTCCGCCCAGGTGGCATCCTCCGTGACGCCCTGGAATCCGGCGACCACTACGACATTGCCGGCATTCAGTTCGTCTGTCACCCGATGTGGGTCAATCTTCAGAATGCGGGCCTTACCCGGCGTATTCTCCGTAATGATGCCTGCCTGGCCGCCGGTCAATGAGACTGCCGGAACGCCGATCTCGTGGAGCGCCATAGTCAGCAGCGCGCTGCTTGCCTGCTCGCCGGTCGCCAGGAGCTTGTCCATCTCTCGCTCGTTCGGCAGACTGCTTATTGCCTTCGCCATGGAGATCAATTCGTCTGTGGCATCGCCCATGGCGGAGACCACCACAACTACCTGGCCCTTTTGCGCCGCCTTCTTGATCCGTCTTGCTACGTTGCAGATCTTCTCGGTGGTTGCCACGGAGCTGCCACCGTACTTTTGAACAGTTATCACTTTGACAACAGCCCTTTCCTAGCCATGTTGGCCCGAACGCACAACAGTATAGCAAACGCGCAGTGATTTGACAAGCGAATGCAAAAGAAGAAGTATGGGAGTAGGAACAGGTAGCGCCCCGGGGACTGGGGCGCCACCGACACACCGACTAACCTTGTTGCTGGGACTGCTCCTCGGATTCTCCGGGCCGCCGCCTCGGAGTTACCTTGATCTCATTGTGGACGTCCACCACTCCTGGAATCCACCATGCATCATCTCCAGAGGCGTGCTTGATCCTCTTGCTGGGCACTTCACCTCGGAGATAGACCGTTCCGGCCTCCACAGTGACGTCAACGTTGGCGTCATAGGGGATCAGGGGATCGGCGTCCATCGCGTCGTAGATCATCTCCTCGATCTCCGAATCAGTCGGCAGGCCGCCATAATACGTGGGAGCGTAAGTCGGGGCGGGAGGCGCATATGGGCCCGCTCCCCAACCAGGCTGTCCGTATCCCTGCCAGCCGGGACCTGGCCCGCATTGCGGCCCACCCCACATAGGGCCTTGCTGCCACGGACCTCCCTGCCAGGGAGCTCCGGCGGGTCCCTGCCATCGGCCCTGCCACTGGGGCGGAGGGCATCCGCAAGTCGGGCATACACCATAACCATTCGCCATGTTCCTTACCTCCATGAATATCAAGAATCTGATGTAAGGATTCCCAAAAACGGGTCTGTTTAGAACGCGGGTTTGTGAAGTTTGAGGTGGTTCTCCACTCTCTTCACCCCGGGGACGGATTCGGCGACGCCCGTCGCGATGTGCTTTTGGTCGGAATCCCGGACTTCTCCGTAGAGACAGACTTCCCCGTCTTTCGATCGGACTTCGAGTCTCAGGATTTCCAGCCGAGGATCGTTGGAGAGAGCTTCTGCAACGTCATCCGCGAGGCCGATGTCGTCCCTGGGCCTCCCGGCCGCTATCTCCAGATCGCTGACGACCTCCCTAACCCCCTGGACTGAGCCTGCGATTTCTATGGCCCTCTTCTCATCGCCGGCGCTCCGGACGACTCCCTCCAGGAACACAGTGCCCTCGTTCACGCGAGCGCCGACACTCAGTCCCTCCTCGGCGAATTGCTCCTCTTCCTCGCGCTGGAGTTCCAGGTCGGAGACAGCCCCATCTGAAGCGACCGCGAGATCGCTCTCGACTGCCTTGACGCCGGGCACATGCAATGCAATCTGAGTTGCCGTCGTTTTCTGATCAACCGTATCCACAGCTCCCACGAGCCGAACGTGGCCTTGCGCGGTATGGACGCGTATTTCGGTCGCGCGAACATCAGGGCTTGCTGCCAGGGCCGCAATTACATCACCGGTGATGGCTTCGTCGTTTATCATGCTGCCGTCCTAGCCTCCACTTTCCGGGGTTCCAGAGCGATCTTGAAGACCTCGTCAATGGTCGAAGCGTACTGGATATCGAGTTCCTGCCTGACGTCCTCGGGGATGTCTTCCATCACGTCCTTGCGATTGTCCGCAGGGACTATGACCGTCGTGATCCCGGCTCGGCGGGCGGCAAGTACCTTTTCCTTGATACCGCCCACTGGAAGCACCCTGCCGGTGAGGGTGATCTCGCCGGTCATGGCGACTTCGGGCCTGACCAGCCGGTGCGTAAGAAGCGATGCGAGTGCCGAGGCCATCGTAATCCCGGCAGACGGACCGTCCTTCGGGATTGCGCCCGCAGGCACGTGGAGGTGGATATCGCTGTTCGTGAAAACGTCGGGATTGATCCCCAGGTTGTCGGAATGAGACCTGATGTACGACAGAGCCGCCTGCGCCGATTCCTTCATGACATCGCCGAGCATACCGGTCAGCATCAACTCACGCCTGCCGGGCATGAGGGTCGCCTCGATGAACATCACATCGCCGCCGACAGGAGTCCAGGCGAGGGCAGTCGCAACACCCGGTACCTTCATCCGGTTCACGACTTCCTCATACTGATATCTTGGCGCACCAAGGTACTCGGTAACGGCATTTTCGTCCACAGTGACACGCTCGGTGCGTCCTTCGGCGAATTGGCGGGTGACCTTGCGGCAGATGGCGGCGATCTCACGCTCCAGATTTCGAACGCCTGCTTCCCTGGTATAGCCCCGGCTCATCATGCGAATTGCGTCGTCCGTAAAGGTGATGTGCTCCTCGGCCTTCAATCCGTGCTCGGCGAGTTGCTTCGGGACGAGATGGCGCTTGGCAATCATGAGCTTCTCTTCCTCGGTATACCCGGCAAGCTCCAGAATCTCCATTCTATCCCTCAGCGGGGGAAGAATGGGATCGAGCAGATTAGCCGTTGTGATGAAGAGCACTCTCGACAGATCGAATGTGACCTCGATATAGTGGTCTCGGAACTGGGTGTTCTGCTCCGGGTCAAGCACTTCCAGCAGGGCGGAGGAGGGATCGCCTCGGAAGTCCGCGCCGACCTTGTCAATCTCGTCCATCATGTAGACGGGGTTCTTCGTTCCCGCGCGGCGAATGGCCTGGATTATCTGGCCGGGGAGCGCTCCGATATACGTGCGCCGGTGGCCCCGAATCTCCGCCTCGTCTCGAATGCCGCCCAGGGACATCCGCACGAACCTCCTCCCCAGAGCGCGGGCGATGGACATGCCCAGCGAGGTCTTGCCGACTCCAGGAGGGCCCACGAAGCATAGTATAGGCTGGCGGACTTCCTCCGCTCCCTTGAACTTGCGAACGGAAAGGTATTCGAGGATGCGCTGCTTGACCTTGTCTAGGCCGTAGTGGTCCTCGTCCAGGATCTTCTTCACATGGATGATGTCCAGGTCATCCTCGGTGGCCGTGCTCCACGGCAGCGCAATCAGCCAGTCAACGTAGGTGCGAGCCACGGAGTACTCGGGCGACGCGGGAGGAATCCGCTGAAGGCGGTCAAGTTCCCGAATGGCGGTTTTCTCGGCCTCTTCGGGCATTTTCGCTTCTTCGATCTTCTGCCGAAGCTCGTCAATCTCGGCAGTGCGCTCGTCGGTTTCCCCGAGTTCCCGTTGGATGGCTTTCATCTGCTCGCGGAGATAGTAGTCCCTCTGAGTCTTGGTCATCTCCCGCTGGATTTGCGACTGGATGCGGCTTCCGATTTCCAGGACTTCCACCTCGCGGGTGAGGATCGCCATGAGTTTTGCCAGGCGCTCCCGAACGTTCACCAGCTCGAGAAGCTCCTGCTTCTCCGGGGTGGGCAAGGGGAGATGCGCGGCAATGGAGTCGGCGAGCAATCCCGGCCTGGTGATGGTGGTCGGCAGGTTCTTCATCTCATCGGGGATATTGGGCGAGAGAGCCAGCACCTTCTCGAAGAGGCTGCTCACATTGCGCCTGAGTGCTTCGAGCTCGGTCACTTCCTCCGAAGCGTAATCGGTCCGCTCCTGGAGTACTTCGATCTTGACCTTGAGATATGGTTCAGTCTGAACCGCTTCGAGCAGCCGTATGCGATGAATGCCCTGAACTATCAGCCGAATCCCGTCGGGGAGGCGCATCATCGTATGGATCACGACAGCAGTCCCCACGTGGTAGAGATCGTCGAAGCCCGGCTTGTCCGTGTCCGCAGAACGCTGGGAGGTCACTGCTATCACTCGGTTCCCGGATGTGACCGAGTCATCTATCAACTTGATCGAGGATTCGCGCCCGGCGCTGAGGGGGCTCACCACCATTGGAAAGAGCACGGTTTCCCTGAGCGGCAGGAGGCTCAACTCGCCGGGGATGGTCAGCTTGGCAGCTTCACCGTTCATGTCCAACAATACTTCGTCGGGGGCTTCTTTTGCCATGGTCTAGTCTTCTTCCCCTTCGATTGGTATGATACGCGAGACCCTGGCCTTCGGGGTCTTCGGCAGCGTAACCACAAGGAAGCCTTCCCTGTATGTCGCACTCACCTGATCGGCATCCAGTTGGAACTCGGTCGGCAGCAGTACGTCGCGCTCGAATGGGCCGAAGTAGACCTCGAGCTGGTGGTAGCGTATCTTCTTCCGCTCGTCAACGAACTGCTCGGAGCGCGTACCGCGAATGGTGAGGATTCGGCGGTCGGATGACAGCGAGACGTTCAACGACTCCTTTTGGACCCCGGCGACCTCCACCCTCACCACGACTTCCGACTCGGTCTCATAGACGTCGGCTCGCGGCAGCCAGAATTCCTGCGATTCCGGCGGCAGCTCCAGCAGGCGGCGCATTGCCTCTGCCGAGCACCTCTGCATCTCGAACTCCATTTGCTTCACTACGTCTTCATAGTCCTTAAACATCCGCCGCTCCCATCACGACATGGACTTCGTGGGCATCGCCATCCTTGAATGGAGGGATCACATTGCCCTCGATCTCTTTGCCGTCCACGGTTATGCTCTTAATGCCCTTGCAGACATGCTCAGGGTTCTCAAAGGTGAAGAGATAGAGACTTTCACGGAAGTTGCGCTGGACCTTGTACCCGTCCCAGACCTTCGGGATGCATGGGTCAATCATGAGCCCGTCGAGTACCGGTCGAATGCCCATGATCCATTCCAGGCACACCTTCCACATCCAGGCGGCGGTGCCGGTCATCCAGGTGAACTCGCCCTCGCCGAAGCCCGTCGAGTCGGGCCCATGGATGTACTCGGAGTAAATATAGGGCTCGACCTTGTAGACGTGAGGCTCTTCGCCCCTGGTCATGAACGACGTCCGCTTCCACTGCTCGTAAGCCTTGTCGCCCCTGCTGAGGATGCATTCGGCCATTATCCGCCAGCAGACCGAGTGATTGAAGATCGCGCTGTTCTCCTTCGTGCCGGGGGCGAATCTGGTGATGATGCCGATCTTGGGGTTGGGCTCGTTGTAAGCCGGGAGGAATAGGGCAGGGCCGTATTCGGTATCCAGGAATTTCTCGACCGAATCCATGGCGATCTCCCCACGGCTGTCCATGGCAAGGCCGCTCATGACGGCCCAGCTCTGAGCATTCAGGTAGATCTTAGCCTGCTCATTCTTGGAGCTGCCGAAGGCCTGTCCGTCATCCCTGGTGCCGCGAACGTACCATTCGCCGTCCCACAGGAACTCATTGGTGGCGGCTATGATCTCCTCACGAGCAGCCTCGTACTTATCCGCCAGATCCTCACGCCCCGTCCTGCGAAACAATTCGCCGGCTTCCTTAAGCATCCAAACAAGGTGTTCGGCGACCATCGTGCTTTCGCCGCGTCCCTGACGGCCGATCTGATCCAACCCGTCATTCCAGTCTGCCGCCTCTATTAGCGGAATACCACGGGCGCTCCTCCTGAGAAGTGAGTAATCGAGGGCGCGGACCACGTGCTGGCGTACGGTTTCCGCGCCACCGTCATAGTAGGACGCCGACTCGTCCAGAAACTCTATGTCCCCAGACTCTTTCAGATGCTCCAGCACTCCCATCACAAGCCACAGGGGATCGTCGCTGTGACCGGTCTTAACGCCTATGTTCGTCAGCGGGTCCCAGTTATGAAGGGTGCTTCCATCCGGGAACTGGTGCTCCAGCAGGTATAAAGTCCTCTGACGAGCCCATTGAGTGTCGTTGGGGAGTATGGCAAGCATATCCTGCCAGCTATCCCTCCACCCGATTATGGAAGCCCCGCCGATGTAGTAAGAATCCATCCGCGACCACCGGGAGGTGATCCAGGCCTGATACTTGTTCCAAATGTTGAAAGAAACGCAAAAGTCCTTGTCAGGCGTGTCGCAAGTCGTACGTCCGAGATATCCGTCCCAATACTTCCTGAGGTCGCGCATTGAGCGTTCGCACTCTTCCCATGTCGAATAGTGGTCTCTTAACCGGTAGGCGTCATCTTTATCATAGACCACCCCGAGAAGGATGATGAACTGTTTTTCCTCGCCGGGTTGAAGCTCGAAATCGTGTTGAAGTGCGCCGACGATATCCCTACCATTGCCGATGCTGTTGGAGCAACGTCCTTGCTCCACGGCAACAGGGTTCTTCCAGTCCCGGTAGGTCCCGATGAACGCTTCCTCCAGACAGTCGAAGGCAACCGGAGGAATGTTGGAGGTGAAGAAGGCGTGTTTATCCCACCTCAGGTTGGGATTCCCGCCCCCGGCAGGGGATACGTTCCAGAAACGGGTGGTGACCAGGATCACGTCTCTGTCATAGCTCACTTCATTGAACAACTGGGCGAAGGAAGCCTCGACGAGATTGAAAGCATAGTTTGCAAGCGACCACTCTATGTAGGAGAAGGAGGAGAGCTTCCTGGCCTTGGCGCCGACGTTCTTTATCCCAACCATCCATATCTCCGTATTCTCCGTTCTGGGTACGAGATAAGTGATCTCTCCCTCGATGCCGCTGTAGGAGGAGGACACGTAGGTATAGCCCATGCCATGCCTGGACTCCCATCCCATGCCATCCTTTGAGACCGGCTGCCAGTTGATGTTCCAGTAATCTCCGGTCTCGCAATCACGGAGGTAGATGAACCGGCCCGGCCTGTCCCGAAAGACTACGAACGACGGGTACTCCTTAGTGATTCTGTTGTAGCCGGAGGTCTCGAAGAAAGCATATCCGCCGCCGGTCTGAGAGCAGAGCGCGCAAAACTTCTCGTTAGAAAGGTAGTTCACCCAAGGTCTTGGAGTATCCGGCCTGGTGATGACGTACTCGCGGCCGTCTTCGGAGAAATGCCCGTACTCACTCATCGAGCAGCCTCCTTGACCTCCACTTCGGACAGGTCAACATGCCGCACGCCGGGAATGCCGCTGACTATGAACTGCACCGCATCTAACTCTTCTAGACTGTCTACCGATCCCTTGAGGAACACATCCCCATTAGATACTCTGACGCTGATCGCCAAGCCGCTTAGACGTTTATCCATTTGTACTGCGTCTTGGACTCTTTGCGCCAATACCTCATCGTGTACGCTCATATGCCTGCTCCTCGTGGGCATCTCCCATGCCGTTTCGGATATCAAGTCTAAGATTTCCCCTGCCCGGACACTTCTAAACTCAACCGCTGACGTAGAGAGCAAAAAAGTAACCGCACGAGACGCGAAGGAGTTTTTGGGAAACTATCTAACCCTACCTTGGCACCTGAGTTTGGAGGTGCAGAAAGGAGAGTATTCAATGGCTTATAAGATCACGGATGAGTGTACCATGTGCGGGACTTGCGTTCCCGAGTGCGCCTTCGAAGCTATCGCCGAGGGCGATCCTAAGTATACGATTGATGCCGATCTATGCACCGACTGCGGTTCGTGCGAGGGCGTCTGCCCGAGCGGGGCAATTGAGGAAGGTTAAGCAAGACAAGGTTACGGGTTGCAGGTTTTGGGTTATGGTTCAAGAGAGCCCCAAAACCTATAAGCTACAATCTTCAGTATGGACAGGCCATGGTATGGGTAAAACACTGGTATCATGGCCTGGAGATTACAAGACATCAGGCTCGGCACGCGCCTCATTATTCTGCTGTTTCTCGCCATTATAGTCTCTTCGGCGGGAGTGGCCATTTTCCTTATCCAATCCGGACAAAGATCTGAGCGGGTGGTAGCATTCCATCTTGCTCAGGGAATCCTGGGAGCGGAGTCCGAAAATGTTGACGGATTCATAGGCGACGTAGAAACCGTCCTCACCAGCGTGAGTCTGTTTCCCCACTTTGCCGACCTGCAGCCCGATCTGCAGCGTGACGTTCTCCGTAACTTGCTCGCACAGTTTTCGTACCTCCAGCGACTCGCGATACGCGACAAGACCGGGGAGTCGCTTGCCCTTGCCAGGAGCGGGACTGCGGCCTGGATGCCACCGAGTGCAGTAACAAGCCAGGCATTCAATACGGCGATTGCCGGCAAGATGTTCGTCAGCGATGTGCATTATGCTGCGGGCAAACAGCCGGTGATTCTGATTATGGTTCCGATTGCACCTCCCGGCGGAAGGCCGGTGGGAACGATTGCAGCGATAGTCGGATTGGGTCCGCTGCAGTCTATTCTCGAGGACGTCCACCTGGTGCAAGAGTCTGCGATATACGTCGTTGATTCTCGCGGGCAAGTCATCGCACACTCGGAACTGGGCCGCCAGGTAGTGGGTCGGAGTTTCCTGAAATACCCTGTGGTTCGAAGCGCCGTCGCCGGGAGACCGGACACGGCCTTCACGAAAGAGGATATCTATACCGACCCCAATAGCAATAGGGTCGTCGGCACCTATCGTCAACTTCCCGAGACCGGCTGGAGCATAATCATCCAGCAGCCGGAGTCGGTCGTTTTCGGCCCGAACTACCGCATGGTGGGCTTTGCCTTGCTGTGGACTATTCTGTTTGCCCTGCTCTTCGGCCTGCTGGGCCTTTACCTGATTCGGCGCATAGAGGAAGAGCATGACATCGCAGTCAAGTCCGAGCGAGAGGCTCAGACTTTGTACAGGGTTTCTCAGACCCTCGCCTCGACCCTCGATCTTGAAGAACGGCTGGCCGTTATCGCGGAGAGTTTGGCCAATCTCTGCGAAACAAGCAAGTCGGCGATCTGGACCATCGAGCGCAACACCCTGATACCAACGGTGTCCCTGGGCCTGAGTCCCGATGAGGAGACGGTGTTCCGTAGAACGGAAATCCACATGGAAGAACTGTCCGAAGCGGCAAGAAACGCAATCACTACCGGCAAGCCGATTTGCCTGGAAGACGCCCAAACCGGCGAATTTCCATATAGGGAGTTCGCGGTCAGGCTGCACATACGATCGGCGTTGGCGCTTCCGATCAATCTGGAGCACGAACCCACAGGGCTTGCGATAACCTACAATCCGGACGAGGTGCGAACGTTCACCGACGACCAGGTGAGGCTTGCTCAGGCGCTGGCGTCCCAGGCTGCAATGGCCATCGAGAACGTTCGGGCTTACGAGCGTGAAAGGCGGATCGCCGAAACCCTTCAACGCGCACTGCTTCCCACCGTTCCCCCCTCGATAGACGATTTCGAGATTGCGGATAAGTATGCCGCCGCATCCTCGGAGGCCGTCATCGGCGGCGACTTCTATGACATGTTCGAGATTACATCGGACAAGGTAGGGATCGTCATTGCAGACGTGTCGGGCAAAGGACTGAGCGCCGGCGTCCATACTGCGATGGTGAAGTATATGCTCAGGGCATACGCGGTGGACAATCCCGATCCCGTCATGCTTGTGTCAAAGCTAAACAATGCAGTATACAAGCTCTCAGGCAAGGAAATGTTCATAACTCTCTTCTATGGGATGCTCGACATCGTTAAGAAGGAGATGATCTATGTCAATGCGGGCCATGAGCTGCCGCTTCTATATGGGGAAGACCGGAAGATGTGCACGAGGCTAGCCACTACCGGCACCGCACTGGGCATTGTGGAGGACTACAAGTTCGAGATGGAAAAGATTGATTTTCTCCCAGGCGACGTTCTGCTCTTCTATACCGACGGCGCAACGGACGCTCGCAGGGACGGAGAATTCCTGGGCATCGAGGGTCTGGAAAGCATGTTCTGCTCGGCAGTGTCTGGTGACGCCCACCAGATTGTGGATGACATGGATAGGGGAGTGCGCGAATACGCAGAAGGGTTCCTGCGGGATGACATCGCTCTGCTGGTGCTCAAGTACCGGCGTCATCCGCGACATGTTAAGCAAAGTTAGCAAGCCATGACAAGTGTGTCACATGGTTGA
>DASRZD010000646.1:0-2808 GCA_035686805.1 Armatimonadota bacterium | reverse complement strand
GACATAATCGCAACTCATTTTATCGACAACGACAATGCCGTTGTTCTTGCCGGAGAGAGGATCCGCATACAGATCCTCAATTCTGATGGGACCGAGAAGGCGCTTATCATTGATAGCGCTGTTCCCGGGGGGAAGCAGGTCAACCTGAGCGTCGGCTGGTCTGGAACCGTCACAGACGTCGTGTAACCAATGGGCGTTTTCGACTCGGTTCGTCAGCTCATCGAAGGGTGGAAGATGTACGACTATGTTCCGCCCAAGCAGGCTCCGGCGAAGCAGCCGAAGCCTCGAGCCGATATTGAGCTCCCCGGTTGCGGTCGGCACTGGCGGGGGGTAGTCTGGCACCACTCTCTCACCAATGACACGGCCAGGGAGGACTGGAAGGCGATCCGGAAGTACCACACCTCATACCGAGTTGATAATCGCATCATGAGCCGGGAAGATTTTTACGAGCGCAAGAAGAGTAAGCGGGGCAAGGTCTTCACTATGCCCTGGTCGGATATCGGATATCACGCAGGAGTGGAGAGAATCAATGGAAATCTTAAATGGCGACTTGGTCGGTCTTGGGATAACAGTGGCGCTCACGCCGGGATTCCTGGGAACGCTCGGTTCAATCGGTACTATCTGGGAGTATGTGCGGTCGGCAATTTCGATCGAGTGGCTCCGGATAAGGAGTTCTGGGAGTTCGCCCTGGCGGTAACGCGGACTATCATGGATCGCTTCGGGATGAGTCGCGCCGACGTCCTCGGCCATCGTGAGACGTACGAGCTTGCCGGCGTTCCCAAGCAGAAGGAGTGCCCCGGAAGGCGCTGGGATATGAACAAATTTAGGCTGGATCTATGATGAGCGGAGCTTGGCAAGCATCGAAAGACATCGTCGTCTGGTGCCATAAGGAATTCCGGGAGTCGGCCGAGAATCTCATGCGAGATTTTCGTTCGTTGCGTGCCCTGTGGAACTGGATCTATTTGGCCCTGTACGTATTCCTGTGTGTGTGGACGGCCCTTTACTACCCGGCCGCCCTGCCTACGGCGATCATAACTACCGGCACCATCGTCGGAACGATCTTCACCGTGTATGTGGCCAGCAATAGCTACGAGAAGGTGGCCAGGATGAATAACGGTCACATGAAGCCGGCAGCGCCTGTGAAACCGGAGAAACCTGAAGATGAGCTCAGTGATTGACGTGGTCCTGTCGTTCTTGGTGGACGGCATTAAATGGGCCGTCAGGCGGCCGAGGTTGGCCGTGGAGGGGCTTTTGGTGGTCGCGCTGCTCCTGGGCGGGTGGAAATACAACCGGGCCTTGGAAGACGCTCAGCGTGCGCGTGATGAGCATGCCCAGCTCGAGGAGGGCCTCCGCGAGAAGATCACCCTCAAGGACAACGAGCTCGAGATCATCCGCCGAGAGAATGGGAAGGTCACCGTCGAGCGAATATACGTCCCCCCAGAGGGCTCCATCGTCATTAAGCGAAAGGACCACGAGGCTCAGATGGTCAAGTATAAGCAGGCCCTCGGCCTCCTGGAGCAGGCGGTTAAGGACCATGGCACCGAGTCGAGGGAGGCCAACCGCCTTCGGGACCTGATCCGGGATCTCCGCATCGGCATGGAGTCTCCTGGCGAAACAGTGGTTGAAAATAAAGGGTTTGTCCTGCGTCCAGGCTTCGGCCTGGAGGTCGGCCGGCGCGGAGTCAAGCCCCGGCTTGACCTGAAACTGGCGTACTGGCATCGGTACAGCGTCCTGGCGGGAGGATCCGAGTACGGGCTTGGGGTCGGCGCCAGCCGGCACCTAGACGACTGGGTGTGGCTTAGGCCGAAAAACGTTGAATGGTACGTGGAATATAAGCCGCTGAGGTTTGATCGCCAAGATTGGATAGTAACCAGCGGCCTGCGGGCCAATTTCTAGGTGGCGAAAAAGCAGTAATAGGCGAGTAACTGGAGGCCATTGTGGCAAATAGAGGCATGAATTACGTGATGGACCCGATCTCGGCGTTCGGCGAGGAGCGAGAATTTGCAACGCTCCCGGTCGCATTCAGTCTTACGGAAGGCATTTTAGATCTTGACATCCGCGGCATGAACGACAAGGCCATCCTGCTCAAGAATACGGGGTCCGTCAACCCGATGGACTATCAGATCCTGGCGTCCATCGACGCGGTGACAAGCCCGGCAGACGCGACATACGACATCACCCACAAGGCGTCAACCTCAGTGGCTAAGAGCGATCAGGCCTTCGAGGAGTTCGCCAACTACTACAACTTTATCAGGATCCAGATTAAGAGCGCACTGGGGGCCTCGGCGGAACTGAAGGTGGCGGCCACCGGGAACTAATAAATGGCACTGCCGTTCCTTGATCTCGACAACGACATCCTCGATGGTGATACGGGCCTCCCCTTCCTCTTTCCACGGGACGCCAATCACTCTCCCGCCGCATTTATCATGGGGGTCGAGGAAGGAACCAGCACCCCGGCATTTGGACAGTTCACGCCGGGGGGCCGGCTACTTGTAGAGGCTGATCTCGCCATCCCGGGCGAGATCAAGGTCGGGGCGGTCGAGATTGAAGATAGGACCGGAGGCTCAACCCTCCGCTTAGACGTGGTGCCGATCGGTGCCTTATCCAGCGGCGCGGACAATAACCATGGCGTCCTCTCCATGGGCGTCGATGAGAATGGGGTGTGCCGCGCGCTGCCGATCGACGATCTCGGTGCCGGATTGTTCACGGTCCCGGTGTCCATCACGCCGGTTGGCGTACAGCTTGACCCTTACAACGAAGAGCCCAGCGTTGCGAAGGATACTGAGACTGCGATCGTAAGCAGGACGG
>DASRZD010000645.1:0-2851 GCA_035686805.1 Armatimonadota bacterium | reverse complement strand
TTGCGCGTAGGACAACTCTTCCAGTCCAAGCCCGTCAGCTAACCCCGTAGGCGTAGTGTGAAGAGAGGATTAGCCGAAACACGACCGGACTACACGGCCGGTACGGTCATGCTAATTGAGTCATGGTCATCCAGACCATGATTTGCTAGTGACCTCAATGGAGCCCTCAAGCGGCTCCGCAATCCTCTATTGAAGCCCTTCCTGGGCGCCTTTGCGCGTGATTGCGCCCTGACCGGGATGTTTCCTCCTTGGGTTGTACATAGACGCGACTCACATGCCGTTGATTGCCCGAATCCGGCAATCCGGCAAAGGAGGGACAACTAATGATCGATTTGAGCAGCAAACAGACTGACCTGGTCAGGCAATTGGATCCCGAAGCACGGGATTCGGACTGGCTTGACTGGCGTTGGCAGTGCATTCATTCTATTCGGGACATTGACACATTCGAGTGCCTGACAGGCATTCGGTTCGACGCCAATGAGCGGCGACAACTGGACGAGACGATCTCGCGGTTCCCATTGTCAATCACTCCGTACTACCTCTCCCTCATTGACCGGCAAGATTTCAGGAACGATCCGATCTTCAAGCAGTCGTTCTGCTCGCCGTCTGAGCTGAGGGTCAGCGAGTGCGACATGGCGGATCCGCTGGCGGAGGAGAAGGACAGTCCGGCGCCTTTGATCACTCATCGTTATCCTGACCGCGTACTGTTCCATGTCAGCAATGTCTGCGCAATGTACTGCCGGCATTGCACGCGAAAGAGGAAGGTTGGCGACAGGGACCATATCCCGAGCAGAGACGCCATCCGCCAGGGAATCAAGTACATAAGCAACACGCCGGCAGTGCGTGACGTGCTCCTTTCCGGCGGAGACCCGTTCCTGCTCCCGGACGACTATCTGGAATGGATACTCTCCGAGGTGAGGGCAATCCCGCATGTCGAGATTATCCGAATCGGAACGAGGACTCCCGTCGTGCTGCCTTATCGCATCACGGATAAGCTGGTGAGGATGCTGCAGAAGCACCATCCGCTCTGGATCAATACACACTTCAACCATCCCAGGGAGATGACGAAGTCGGCGCGAGAGGCGCTAGCGAAGCTCGCGGACGCCGGCATCCCGCTGGGCAATCAGTCGGTGCTTCTGGCCGGTGTGAACGACTGCCCGCGCATCATGAAGGAGTTGGTCCACAGGTTAGTCAAGAACCGCGTGCGGCCTTACTACCTGTTTCAGTGCGACCTCTCCGAGGGTCTGTCGCACTTCCGCACTCCAGTGGGCAAGGGTATCGAGATCATAGAGAGCCTCATCGGGCATACCAGTGGGCTTTGCGTGCCTACTTATGTCATTGACGCTCCTGGCGGCGGGGGCAAGATACCGGTCCTGCCGAACTACTTGATCTCGTGGTCTACGAACAAAGTGGTGCTCCGCAACTATGAGGGTGTCATTACTACATACAAGGAACCGGATTCCTACGAGCCGGTGTTCTGCGATCGAAACTGTAAGGATTGCAGGCTGCAGTTGAGGATGGCCGGACCGGATGAGTATGACTCAGTCGGTATCGGCAAGCTTCTGGCTGATTACGATAGCACGATTGCACTCACGCCTGAGAACAACGAACGGCTGGCTCGGAGGGAAGAGTAGTTGCATGCGATAGACTATGGAATCCTGATTCTATATATGGCCGGCGTGATGGCGATAGGCTACTACCACTTCCGGCGTAATAAAAACGCCGAAGACTACTATGTGGGAGGCAGGTCTATCAGCAGCCATCACGTCGGCCTTTCAATCGTCGCCACCGATGTCGGCGGCGGATTCTCCATCGGACTGGGTGGACTCGGATTTGCCATGGGTTTGTCAGGCAGTTGGCTGCTCTTTACGGGTCTGGTCGGCGCATGGCTCACCGCGGTCCTCATCATTCCGAAGGTCAAGGCCATAGATGTCGAACACAACATGTTCACCTACCCGGATTTCCTGCGCTTCCGCTTCAATGAGCGAGTGGCTCTTGTGGCGGCGCTTATCTCGGGAATAGGCTATCTCGGGTTCACTGGAGGCCAACTTCTGGCAGGCGCGAAACTCGCCTCCGCCACCATGTTCAGCAGTGCGCCGTTCGGTCTGAATCCACTTATGTTCTCGCTCTACGTCATCGCGGCAGTTGCAGTCGGCTACACGGTGATCGGAGGATTGAAGGCGGTCATCTACACTGACACCGTGCAGTGGATCATCCTCCTCGGAGGTCTGATCCTCGTTACCATACCCGTGACGCTGCATAAGCTTGGCGGATTCCACGTGCTGAGAGCATCATTGCCGCATGAGTACTTCTCGCTCACGAATATCAGCCTGGTGCAGGCCATCAACTGGCTGGTGACGATTGTGCCCATCTGGCTGGTTGCCATGACGCTCTACCAGCGCATGTACGCATGCAAGGATGTGAAGGAGGCGAAGAAGGCCTGGTTCATCGCGGGGATCTTCGAGTGGCCGGTAATGGCGTTCATGGGCGTTCTGCTCGGCATGTGCGCGAAAGTGCTTTTCCCGTCGGTGGAGGCCGAGATGGGGCTGCCGACGCTCATCAAGGAGATCCTGCCGATTGGCGTAACCGGGATCGTCGTTGCCGCCTATTTCTCGGCCATCATGTCTACGGCGGATAGCTGTCTCATGGCTTCCTCGGGGAACTTCGTGAACGATCTGATCCAGCGCCATATGATGAAGGGCGCATCGGATCGAACCATCATGCGGCTTTCAATGCTGGTCACACTTGTCGTCGGGATGCTGGCAGTCCTTATGGCCAGCCGCTTCACGAAGGTGCTGGATGTGATTCTCTACGCCTACTCTTTCATGGTGGCGGGCCTATTCGTCCCAAC